>JAHEZE010000078.1 GCA_023251235.1 Sphingobacteriales bacterium
AAGAAGCAGAGTGGCGGCGCCGGTCAGTTTGGTGAAGTGTATATGAGAATAGAACCCTGGCATGAAGGTATGCCTGAGCCAAAAGACCTGAACGTAAGAGGAAGAGATGTACATGAACTTGAATGGGGAGGCAAACTGGTATTTTATAATTGCATTGTAGGTGGAGCAATTGATACAAGATTTCTTCCGTCCATTTTAAAAGGTGTAATGGAAAAAATGCATAATGGCCCTCTTACCGGTTCTTATGCCCGTGATATACGTGTATGTGTGTATGATGGTAAAATGCATCCGGTTGACAGCAATGATATTTCATTTAAGATTGCAGGGCTGCAGGCTTTCAGACAGGCATTTCAGCAAGCTGATCCGCAATTACTGGAACCCATCTTTCATGTAGAGGTACTTTGCCCGGATGATCTTACCGGTTCGGTAATGGGTGACTTGCAAAGCCGCCGTGCTATTGTAGAAGGCATAGATAGTGACGGGCATTTCCAGAAAGTAATAGCAAGAGTACCATTGGCAGAAATGCATGGTTATTCATCATCACTGCGGTCAATAACACAGGGAAGGGCAAAATTCAAAAATTCATTTTTGGAATATTCTCCTGTTCCATTTGAAATTCAAAGAAAGTTGATTGATGAACATGCTAAGCATGAGAAAGAAGAACTAGTATAAAATTTTATTTACAAATAAAACAACGGAGTCTGCATTAAATATTTCGTGGTTACAAAATCTTTCAGTCCTTTTTACTACCAAACCAACGGGACAGGGAACAGGATTGGGTTTATCATTAAGCTACGATATTGTAAAAGCACACGGCGGAGAACTGAAAGTGGAGACGAAAGAAGGAGAAGGCTTGTCCGCCGAAGCTTCAGCGCAGGCGGGAACAGCATTTATTATTCAGTTGCCTGTATGATAAAATTATCTTTTCTTGTTACAAATAATGATATGAAGAATTTAGTTTTATTAATAACTTTTTTATTGTTTCTTTTTGCAAACAGTAATGTTGCACAAGTAGTAAAACCCGAATTTAACCTCGTCAGGGGCACTAAAAATTTTTCTTTTGGCAAAGTGAACAGCATAGCACAGGACAAGTATGGGTATATGTGGTTTGCAGATCAGGGCAATGGCTGCCTGGTGAGATATGATGGTTATCATATGAAGTTCTATCGCAACGATCCGGCAGACAGCAATTCAGTAGCTGTAAAAAATTTTGAATGTATTGCAGCCGATCGGTCTGGTAATATCTGGGTGGGTGCACCAGATGGGATTGATGGTTATGACCCGGCAAAAAACAGGTTCATCCATTACCGCTACCCAAAAACCGAAAAAGGTTCGGGAGCCGATGCCATAGTGATTGACCACAATGGCATCGTATGGATGGGTGGAGGCGGAGGCCTTTCCAGGCTTGACCCAGCTACCGGAAAATTTACCTTTTTTACGCATAAAGACAATGATCCCACCTCGCTTAGTTTTAATGTGGTACGTTCCTTATTTGAAGATAAAGCCGGTATACTCTGGGTAGGAACAGGGTCAGAATGGGATACAAAATCAAACGAAGGAGGGCTTAATAAATTTAATGCTGCAACAGGCACATTTACCCATTACCTGCACGACCCTTTAAATTCTCAAAGCCTTACCGGGAATAAAGTAAGGGCCATATTTGAAGATAGCAAAGGTAATTTTTGGGTAGGTACAGATAAGAATGGCCTGCATCTGATGAACAGGCAAAAAGGGACTTTTGAAAGACTTGCTTATGATCCATTGCACCCGGAAAAATTAAGCGCACCGCCTATTAAAAATGTTAGTGAGTTTCACCATATTACTTTTATCACAGAAGATGTTTTGGGTAAAATATGGTTCGGTACCTATGCTGAAGGCATAGTTTGTTATGATCCTTCCATAAAAAAAATGGAAAACTTTTCAATTGCCGATAAAAAGAGATCAGGGGGGTATACAGACAACAGCAGCTGGACAGGCTATAATTCAAAAGACGGTGTACTGTGGATAAGTAATGAGAAACTCGATCTTTTTAGAGTTGATCCGTATCAAACTGGTTTCTCAGAAGTAAAAATGGATGTACCAGTTTCTGATTTCCTGGAAGATAGTTCCGGTAATTTATGGATGTACACGTGGGGAGGGGGATTGATAATTGAAAATACAAAAACAAGAAATAAAAAAGTTTATTCACATAACCCTGCTGATTCTTTTTCAATAAGCTCCATTGCCGCCACTTTTGTACAACAACGAGTTGATGGCAAATTTTGGGTGGGAACTTATAACGGAGTTAATCTTTTTGATCCGCAAACGGGCCGGTTTATAAGATATTTTTATGATCCAAAAGTTTCTGGTTATAATTCGGGGGTAGGCGTATATTCTGTGCTGGAAATAGCTAATGAAACCTATTTTGGAGCATACACTAACAAACTAATTGTAATAAATAATAAAACAGGTGTTCTTACCAGCTATGTAAATAATCCTGCTGATACCAATAGTATTTCAGGTGTGCGGCCCGGTTCATTCGGGGCTATTGTCAGTCTTTTAGATAAAGGTGATGGTAATATCTGGATAGGTTTGTGGGGTGCAGAAAATGGCGGCCTGGATCTTTTTAATACTGCCTCTAAAAAATTTAAACATTATTTAAAAAAATTAATTGTTTGGGATATTCTCAAAGGGAGTGATGGTAAAATGTGGGTAGGCACCAACAAAGGGCTCTATTACCGGAATGACTCACTCGACTCCTTTATACCCGTTGGGGAAGAAGGCTCTGGATTCAGGGAAACAACTGTAAAATCAATGACGGAGGATGCTGATAAAAATATCTGGGGAGTTTCTTCATTGGGAATTTTCCGGTACGATACACATAAAGATAACCTGAATATTTATGGAGAAAAATTTGGCACTTTTGATGTAAGTGCTATGAATTCTGCAACTTCTTTTGCCAGTTTGAGTGGTGAAATCTATTTTGGCAACTTTCATGGTTATTACAAATGTTTTGCGAATAAGGTGTTTAACCCGGTATCGCCTCAAGTTTTAATTACGGAGATTAAAATTGACGGTCATTCTATATTGGAAAACAAAAATGGGTTATTAAATGGGGCACTTGAGGATGCTGGAGAAATAACGTTGAATTATAAACAAAATAACATTTCCATTGACTTTGCTGCCATTCATTTTGCCGATCCTGAAAATAATATTCATCAATACATGCTGGAAGGATATGAAAAAGAATGGAGAAATGTAAGAGAAGAAAAAACTGCTTATTATTTTAATGTGCCGCCCGGACACTATGTTTTCAGGGTAAAAGCAACAAGCAGTTATGGAACAGATGCAGAAAATTCAATTAAATTAATCGTATTGCCGCCATGGTGGCAAACCTGGTGGGCATATACCATATACGCAGTGTCGCTTGCTTTTATAATTTGGGGTATTATTAAATGGCGTACAAAAACTTTACAAAAAGAAAAAGACCTGCTTGAAAATAAGGTGGTGCTTCGTACAAAAGAATTACAAGAAGAAAAAGAAATTGTAGAGTCAACTTTAGCAGAATTAAAATCCACACAAGTTCAGTTGATCCAATCAGAAAAAATGGCTTCTTTGGGGGAACTCACTGCAGGCATTGCCCATGAAATTCAAAACCCATTAAACTTCGTCAATAATTTTTCTGATGTAAGCAAAGAGTTGCTGGATGAAATGAAAACTGAATTGGATAAGGGTAATGCAGATGATGCAAAAGAAATTGCCAATGACGTTATTCAAAACTTAGCAAAAATTAATCACCACGGTAAACGGGCAGCCGATATTGTAAAAGGAATGTTGCAGCACAGCCGCAGCAGCAGTGGTGTAAAAGAACCAACAGATATTAATGCATTGTGTGATGAATACCTGCGCCTCTCCTATCATGGTTTAAGGGCAAAAGACAAATCGTTCAATGCAACGATGAAAACTGATTTTGATAATTCAATTGGAAAAATAAACATCATACCACAGGATATAGGAAGGGTGATATTGAATTTACTCACCAATGCATTTTATGTGGTGAATGAAAAGAGACAAATGAATATTCCGGGATATGAACCGACTGTTTCAGTGAGTACAAAAAAAGTGGGTGATAATATTGAGATAAAAGTAAGTGATAACGGCAATGGCATTCCTCAAAAAATATTGAATAAAATTTTCCAACCCTTCTTTACAACCAAACCAACAGGGCAGGGAACAGGGTTAGGTTTATCATTAAGCTATGATATTATCAAAGCACATCATGGCGAATTGAGAGTCGAAAATAAAGAAGGTGAAGGAGCCGTGTTTGTGATACAGTTACACACATAAAAAAAGTCTGAACATATAGGGCTAAACCCTGTAAACTGACAGAGGAATATTTGTCATTAAAAGATAATTTATTAACACATCAAACTTTATTAACTTTAAATAGGGCATGAATTAACTTCTTAAAATCAAGACCACAATGAAGCAGAAGCTTTTCTACCTGTCTTTTTTTTGCCTGATGGCATCGGGAGTCATCGCCCAACAAAGAACCATTGCCGGAAAAGTAATTGATAATACAGGCACCCCACTTGTAAGAGCTACAATAGCTGTAAAAGGTACTAATAATGGCATCCTTACAAAAGAGGATGGAAGTTTTATTTTTATTATACCCGATTTAACCGTAAGATTAGTCATTTCATATGTTGGATATATAACAACAGAAGTAGTTTTAAATAATCAAAAATATATCACAGTTACCTTAGCCCCTGCCACTATTAACCTGAATGATTTAGTACTGATTGGTTATGGCACCGCAAAGAAAAAAGATCTCACAGGTGCAGTAGGATCTGTTTCAGAAAAGAATTTTAATAAAGGTATTTTCAGCTCACCTGATCAATTAATTCAGGGTAAAGTTTCCGGTGTACAAATAATAACAAATAATGGGGAGCCGGGTGGAGCAATAACGGTAAAGATCAGGGGCAACTCCGCACTTTCAGGTACAGGTCAGCCATTATACGTAGTAGATGATGTTCCGCTTGACGGGAGATCTCTCCAGCCCGGCAATAATCCTTTGAATTTTCTCAACCCAAACGACATATCTTCTATTGATATTTTAAAAGATGCATCTGCTACAGCTATATATGGTTCAAGAGCAGCTTATGGAGTGGTGATAATAAAAACCAAGAAAGGTCATCCAGGTGTACCTAAACTTGATGTTGTTATTTCCACAGGAGTTTCATCTGTTTTAAAGAAAGTCCGGGTGCTGAATGCTCCTGAATACAGGGATGCAATTAAGTATTATGGAGTAGACCCTTCTTATGATAGAGGTGAAAATACAGATGGGCAGAATGCAATTTTGCAAAAAGGTTTGCAACAAAATTATTCTATCGCAGCCAGTGGGGGTAATGAAAATGGTAAATACCGTGTTTCACTGGGTCTTTTAAACCAGGAAGGGATTGTAATCAATACAAGTTTTGAAAAATACAATGCTGATATAGCCACTAATTTCAAATTTCTTGAAAACAAAAAATTAGAGCTGACCCTTAATTTAAATTCAAGTCAATACATTCAGAATGGTTCTTTTCTTCCTAACGGCAATGACGGAATAATTCAATCTGCATTAACATGGAACCCAACCAATTCATTGCGAAATGCAGATGGCACTTTGAAAATATCACCAACAGATGGTGTTAATCCTATCGCATTATTAGAATTTGCAAGAGACAATTTAAAAGTTACCACTTTATTAGGAAGTATTTCCCCTTCTTATAAATTTTCAGATTGGCTTGAATACAAATTTTTAGCCAGCATTAATTATAGTTCAGGTATTTCGCGGTTTTCCCTAAACCAGGCATTGAACCC
This sequence comes from Sphingobacteriales bacterium, assembly GCA_023251235.1. Taxonomy (GTDB): domain Bacteria; phylum Bacteroidota; class Bacteroidia; order Chitinophagales; family Chitinophagaceae; genus VBAS01. The sequence goes on from JAHEZE010000078.1 coordinate 5,845, forward strand.
TTATATTTTTTTTCCACCAGCAGGGCTTGCCACTATTAAAAATTATGAATTAACAACAGAACAGATCACCAATACTTTAAATTTTAATAAAGAGATTTTCCATGATCTTAATTTAAACGCTGTAGCTGGCTACGAGTTTATGAAATTTACAAATAAGGGATTTAGTCTTAGTGGTTATGGGCCCCAGCGTCCTACAGGATTTGGCAACTATGGACTGGACTATACGAATTACATTCAGTATTCCGATGTAAATGGTCGCAGCATATCTTCTTACATAGATCCATCATCTGAATTAAGATCATTTTTTGGAAGGACCATATTTAATTATAAAGATAAATACCTGTTAACGGCAACGTTCAGAGCAGACGGTTCTACCAAATTCGGAGCGAATAATAAATACGGTTATTTTCCCTCTTTTGCCTTTGCGTGGAATATAAATAAAGAAAAATTTTTAAAAATTGACCTGATCAATTCGCTTAAGTTACGGGGTGGATGGGGTAAAACCGGCAACCAGGAATTCCCACCTGGGTCCTCACAGGCTTTATATGCTTTTCAAAATGGCGGCAACATTATTCAAACAAATAGCCCCAACCCGGATCTGAAATGGCAATCAGACAGGCAATATAATATAGGCCTTGATTTTTCCATATCAAATAGCAGGATTTCGGGAACTATAGATTATTTCAATAAAACCACTACCAACCTGTTATTCCCAAGTCCTCCTATTCAACCCGCCCCTCCCAGTTCCACTGTCAGATGGATCAACCTGCCCGGTGAAATTATAAACAAAGGCTTTGAGGTTTTGATAAATGGAACAGTTATCAGAAATAAAATGATTAATTGGGATGTATCTGTTAATGCCACTTTTCTTAAAAATAATGTTTCAGGGTTACCTACTTCCGTGTTTACAGGTTTTGTTTCAGGTGTTCCTGTTGAGATCATACAAAACGGACTTCCGATAGATGCATTCTATACAAGAAGATTTTTAGGTCTTAATAAATCAACCGGATTTTCAGTTTACCAGGATGATGGCAATACCTTTTATTATGTTGGAGATCCAAATCCAAAAACATTATTAGGCATTAGCTCCACCTTTGAGTATAAAAAATTTTCAATAATCGTTAATATGAATGGAAGCTTTGGACAGGATATTTATAATGCTACTCTTATGAACTTGCTGAATGTCGGAGGTATTAAAGGCGGCAATATCGCTCTATCAATATATCAGGATCCGGTAAAAGAATCTTTTGCTAATCCTTCTCAATCACCTTCATCAAGATATATCCAAAAAGGCAATTTTTTAAAAATGAACAACCTGACGATCTACTATAAAATAGGTGAAGTAGCAAAAACTTTTAAAGCAGCGAATGTATATGTAACTGCGCAAAACCTTTTCCTGATAACGAAATATCCGGGATTTGATCCTGAAGTTAACGTGGATAGGGGAGTTGATAATAGTAATAACAGAATTAGCCCTTCTTTGGGAATAGATTTTGCCCGTTATCCTTCTTCAAGATCATTCATTTTCGGAGTAAACTTTTCGTTATAAAAGAATTAAAAACTAACATATGAAACGTGTAAGAATAGTTTTTGTCGTGTTCATTTCAATGCTGATCACCGGTAGTTGTACCAAGCTGCATGAAAAGGTTGGAGGAAATCTTACTACAGGCCAGATATCAAATACTGCTGCAGCTGAATTATTGCGTGGCGTCTATGGATCGTTGGAGTGGACTTTCACAAGTTATCTGGAAATATTTGCATTGTCCGATATTACCACAGATGAAGCCATAATACCCACACGAGGCAACAATTGGGATGATAACGGCATCTGGCGGCAACTTCACCAACATAAATGGGATCCGAATAATTCTCAAGTACATGATTGTTTCAAAAGCCTTGGAGGAGTTGTTTATGCTGCAACAGATATGCTTCAATATAATTCTGCAGTCCAACAGGCGGCTGAAGCAAGATTTCTTCGGGCCTTTGCTATGTATTGGCTCCTGGATTTGTATAACCAGGTTCCTTACCGGAAACCCGGGGAAAGTGTTATTAATCCTTCAGAGGTTCGAAAAGGTGTGGATGCGCTTAACTATATTATCAGCGAAATAAATGCGGTGCAAGCTGATTTGCCGGATGGACCGCCAAGTAAAGCAAATAAGTTTGCTGCAAAACTGTTATTGATGAAATGCTATCTTAACAAAGCTGTTTATATAAACAGAGCTAATCCTTCATTTGATGCGGGAGATATGAACAAAGTGATAAGTCTCGGCGATGAAATAATCAACAGCAATAAATATTCTTTCAGTTCAAATTACTTTGATAACTTTTCTCCCATAAATAGTTCGATCGGTAAAGAAGATATTTTTACACAGGCAAGTAATGCTGACGGTAACTACCAACTGGCTTTTGCATGGCAGGCTACGTTGTATTATGCACAGCGTGGTTTTAACGGCTTTACTACACTATCCGATTTTTATGACAAATTCGAGTCAACCGATAAACGAAGAGAAACTGTTTATTCTTATCCTAACTCCCCTCCTAATCCCGGTCAAAGAGTTAATGTTGGATTTTTAATAGGTCAGCAGTACGATCTTTTCACCGATGCACCTTTTTATGAGGGACCCCTCCCTGTTATTTTTACTCCCGATGTAAAAAATATTTTACCGGGTCCAAATCTGAATATGCCCGGCATCAGGCCTATAAAATATGCACCCGACTATTTGAATTATTTTGTTTTTGGTGGCGGTCCTCCAACCAATGATTTTGTTTATTTCCGTTTCCCGGATGTTTTACTAATGAAAGCGGAAGCTATTTTAAGAGGAGGAACTCCAACCAATGCAGGCCCATATGGAAATGCGGCTCTGTCTATCGTAAACGCTATCCGGACAAATTCTTCAAGAAACGCTACAGCTTTATCATCTATCAATCTTGATGTCATATTGGACGAAAGAGGGAGGGAATTATGGTGGGAAAACTGGAGAAGGCAGGATTTGATACGTTTTGGAAAATTTCTGTTGCCTTTCCAGGAAAAAGATTATCAAAGCGATCCAAAATATTTAGTTTTTCCTATTCCTTATGAACAGTTGGCGGTCAATCCAAACCTGCAACAAAACCCGGGATATTAGAACAGCTTCCCGGATTTCGACAGTTCGGATCTGTAATTTTAATGAATAGTTATTCGTAGCATTCTTTATAAATTATACTAAAGAAAAAAGAGGGTTGGATTTTCTTTAAGTAATTAGGTCATCAAATAAGATGGGGATCATTATGAAATCAAATGAAGCAAAAAGAATCGCTACTGATTGATTTAATGGTATAAATATTTTCTTTATTTCCGGAATTGTTTATTATTAAATACATGAAATTTAAAATTGCCATAACTGCAATAATTCTTTTACTGGTAACCTTACAACATGGAACAGCCCAAAACAATGAACTAAAATTTAACCTTGTAGAAGGTGCTAATGGCAAACCGCTGGGTAATATCACCGCTATTACCCAGGATCCGCACGGATACATGTGGTTCTCAGGGCAGGGCGCACACTGCCTTTACCGCTATGACGGTAACAGGATGATCAGTTTCAGGCATGATGACGCAAATCCAAATTCGCTTGGCGGAACCAACCTTGAAACAGTATATGCTGATGATTCAGGAATGATCTGGGTAGGATATGGTGAGGCACGTTTGGATCAATTTAATCCGGTAACAGGAATCTTTAAACACTACCGGCTGAGTATCGGAAAAGTTACCGTAATTCTAAGGGATCACCAGGGGGTACTTTGGGTTGGTACGCATAATGGGCTGGATCGGCTTGATGAAAAAACAGGGAAATTTATCCATTACCGTAATGAACCGGGGAATCCGCAAAGTTTGAGCAGTAATGCGGTCAGGGCTATTTATGAAGACCACAGTGGTGTACTTTGGATTGGTACCGGTTTATTTTGGGAATCGGAAATCAATAATGAAGGTGGCCTTAATCGCTTCGATCGGAACACCGGAACTTTTACCCGTTACCTCAATGAGCCAAATAATCCTCATAGTCTTATAAATAATAAGGTAAGAGCCATTTTTGAAGACAGTCGAGGAACTTTTTGGGTGGGCACTTCAGGAGACGGGTTGCATACAATGGATCGTGAAAAAGGAAGTTTTGAAAGGCAGCTTTATAACCCTGCAAAACCAGACGAATTAAGCAGGCCTAAACTGAAACCAGGTGGTATGGATCACATCACTTTTATCAACGAGGATAGTACCGGGGCAATCTGGATAGGAACGAATTCTGCCGGTATTAACCGTTACGATCCGGTTACAAAAAAAATTACCCATTATCAATCCGGCAATGGATTTCCGGACAGTACCTGCTGGAATGGATTCATATCACACGATGGTGTTTTATGGATAAGTACACAAAATAGCGGACTATTATACCGGGTTGATCCTTTCCATAAATCCATTTATAGCATTCCAACTGTTAATCGGGCACTCAGTTTTCTGGAAGATAGGAAAGGATATTTATGGGTTGGCACTGGTGGAAATGGGCTACTCAAATATGATCAGCACAGGAATTTAATAAAGCAGTACAAAAATGACCCATCAGATCCATTCAGTCTTACTGATAATTGGGTGGTTTCTCTGTTTCAAAACCAGGAAGATATAATTTGGGTAGGGACAAATAAAGGAGTTCGAATCCTGAATACGGTTACTCAACAATTTTCCAGGATTCCTAACGGCTTGAATTTAAAAGATTCTGCTGATAATTGGTTCGTTACTATTTTTCAGGACAAACAGGGATTAATGTGGTTTGGAAGGCATGGCCCGGGATTGATCAGTTATAATCCTAAAGACAGTTCTTTTAAATATTTTTATTCAGATCCAGAAGACTCTTCTTCTATCAGCACAAATTACATAACAACTATTTTGGAGGATAGATCGGGTGTGCTATGGGTAGGGGGTTATGAAGAAGGAGGAATTAATCGATTAAATAGGGAAACCGGCTCATTTAAACGCTACTTGGCAGGGTTGGGAATATTTAATTTATACGAGGATTCTGGAGGTAGTTTATGGGTAGGAACAGATAAAGGTCTTTTCCGTTACAACCAAAATGAAGATAGGTTTACAGGTTATTTTGATCCATCGTCTGAAATTAATTCTATCGACATTACAGCCATAACTGAAGATAATTCGAAATATTTATGGCTCAAATCGGTATCAGCTATTATAAAACTAAACCCGGTTACCAAAGAAACATTCATTTATGGCAGACGGTTTGGAATAAGTCCAAACAGTATGGAGTCTTACGGAGGAATTGCTAAAGGAATATATAAAAACAAGCAAGGGCAGCTATATATTGGGTATGACGAAGGCTTTTATACATTTTCTACCGAAGAACTGGCTGTCAAAACAGATTTTAAAATCATCATTACTGATCTTTTTATTAATACCATTCCTGTATTGCCCGGTAAAGGAAGCCCTATACAAAAACAAGTTGAAGAGATAAGCGATATAAATTTAAAATACAACCAGAATAATATCGCCTTCAATTTTGCTGCTATTGATTACCGTGCGCCTGAAGCCACCAAATATTCTATCATGTTGGAAAACTATGATAATACATGGCGGGAAGCTGTTGGTGAAAAGAGTTCTTACTATTTCAATCTTTCCCCGGGTAAATATGTGTACCGGGTAAAAGCTTTTAACAGTGACGGGACAAAAGCAGAAAAAGCAATAACCATCCGGATCAATCCGCCCTGGTGGGAAACATGGTGGTTCAGAACACTGGTGGGAATTTTTTTGGTGGCATCATTATATGCTATTTATCGCTGGCGAACAGCTTCATTGCGCAGGCAAAAAATAATATTGGAACGCACCGTAAAAGAAAGAACTGCAGAAGTGGTAATGCAAAAAGAAAAATCTGATGAATTACTTTTAAACATCCTCCCTTCAGAAGTAGCGGAAGAATTAAAAGAGAAGGGATATACCACGGCAAAATCTTTTGATGAAGTAACGGTATTGTTCAGCGATATTAAAGGATTTACAAATGTTGCAGAAAAAATGACTGCACAAGAACTGGTAAAAGAGATTAATACCTACTTCAGTGCTTTTGATGGCATCATTCAAAAGTACGGTCTTGAAAAAATAAAAACAATTGGTGATGCATATATAGCGGCGGGCGGACTTCCGGAAAAAAATTCAGCAACTGCACAAAATGTGGTAGAAGCAGCCATTGCTATGCAACAGGCAGTTGAAAAACTGAAACAGGAAAGAGTATTATCAAACAAACCTTATTTTGAATTACGCATCGGCATTCATACCGGTCCTGTTGTTGCAGGTGTGGTAGGAATAAAAAAATTCCAATATGATATTTGGGGTGATACAGTGAACCTGGCAGCAAGAATGGAGCAATCCGGAGTTCCGGGAAAGATCAATATTTCACAACAAACTTATGAGGGGGTTAAAGAACAATTTACTTGTGTGCACCGCGGAAAAATTGAAGCCAAGAATAAAGGAGAGATAGATATGTATTTTGTTGAGTAAGGGAAAAATAAATATAGAAGAGCACCTGATAATTCCAGAACTTCCAAAATATGTTACATAAAATTTTTCAACCATTCTTTACTACCAAACCAACAGGGCAAGGAACCGGCCTGGGCTTGTCTTTAAGTTATGATATTGTAAAAGCATATTCAGGTAAGCTGGATGTGAAAACAGAGGGGGATAATGGTACACAATTCATATTAGAATTGCCGGCCGACTGATCACCCGATTATATTGTTATGAAAATAAAATTACTTATAGCCTTTTTCTGTTTTAATTTGTTTATAGCTAAAGCACAACAGGAGTATGCTGACAGTCTTAAGCATGCTTTGCAATCAGTCAATGATGAAAGATCAAAAATAAAAGTCCTTGGTTTATTATCTTCCTACTATACAGGTCTGTATCCTGATTCAGGTTTATACTATGCAGATAAAATGATTTCAATCTCGGAGCAGTCCGGTGATGATTACGGAAAAGCAGATGGTTTTCTTCATAAGTCAGATGCGTTTGGAGTACAAATAAAAAGTTCCGAAGCCCTTCAAATGGCCTATAACGGCCTGGAGATAGCTGAGAAATTTAAAGGGTCACAACTGTTATTGCTGGGTAAGGCTTATGAAAAGATTGGCGCTTTACTTATGTATGACGGGAAGGATAGCGCTGCAAAAATTAATCTTCACATTGCAATGAACTTAATCACTCAAACAAACTATAAGCCTGAGGATATTGTAGGATTATATTGCCTTTTTAGCAATCATCCGGTGGTGGACTCGGCGCTATTCTACGCTAAAAAAGCGTATGAACTATTTCTTATTTCAAAAGAAAAACGCAGTTTAGGCGGTATGGTCTATTATAACCTGGCTGACAAATATTATTGGCAAGGTAATTTTTACATGGAGAGGAAAGATATTGCCCGGTCGCAAAAAAGCAATGACATCGCTTCCATGTATGTAAATGCTGGAATTAAATTTTGTAAGGATAATAATTCGATCTGGATGCTTGCCAGGTTTTATGCTTTAAATGTAAATCAATTTTATGGACCAGGCACTATGGATTCAAGCTTTTATTATACAAGGCTGCTGCTTGATATTTATGAAAAATATCATTACAAGGCGTCTGTGGATATGGCCCAGGGTATGTTATCACAGTTTTACCAGCATGTATTTCCCAATAAAGACAGCGCTATAAAATATCTACAAGCTACGCTGAATTCCAAAGACAGTTTTGACCGTGCATATGGGAATGACCATTTCCAGGAGCTGACTTTCAAAGAAGCAAAACGGCAAAAAGATTTACAGGATCAGAAAAAAGAGTTTCAAACTCGTTTGAAGATCTATGGATTACTTGGGGCCGTGTTAATAGTTCTATTAATTGCTTTTTTTATTTACCGGGGTTATCGAACCAAACAGAGGGATTTCAATTTACTCCAGGTACAAAAAAAAGAAACCGAAAATCAAAAAATAATTGCTGAAGATGCACTTGAAAATCTTAAATCAACTCAGGTCCAACTTATTCAATCTGAAAAAATGGCCAGCCTTGGTGAGCTCACTGCCGGCATTGCCCATGAAATTCAGAACCCGTTAAACTTCGTCAATAATTTTTCGGAGGTAAATAAAGAACTGATAGAGGAGCTGAATGCAGAACGCTTAAAGCCAAATGCCGAAAGAAATGAGCAACTGGAAAGCGAACTATTAAATGATATTAAGGATAACGAAGAAAAAATAAATCATCACGGCAAAAGAGCCGATGCAATTGTAAAAAGCATGCTTCAGCACTCACGAAGCAGCAGCGGTAAAAAAGAACTCACTGATATTAATGCATTGTGTGATGAATACCTGCGGTTATCTTATCATGGCCTTCGTGCAAAAGACAAATCTTTTAATGCCACCATGCAAACCAATTTTGATCAAACCCTGGAAAAAATAAATATCATCCCGCAGGATGTGGGAAGGGTGATACT
>JAHEZE010000079.1 GCA_023251235.1 Sphingobacteriales bacterium
TATGCATCAGTCTGCAAATTTACATCACAATTTTTTATTTGTCCTATCAGACTTTAAGAGTGGTTGATAAAGACTGTCAAAACGGGTGTTTTCCAAAAAAAATTCGCTGTTTGCCATTAAAAATTAACTTTGCCCCGCCTCCGCCTTGGGCGGAGTCGTTTTTTAATATATGATTCACCCACATACATATATTCATCCTAATGCACGGTTGGCTACCAACGTAAAAGTTGACCCTTTTACTGTTATTCACCAGGATGTTGAAATTGGTGATGGCACCTGGATTGGTTCCAATGTCACAATTATGGAGGGAGCAAGAATTGGAAAAAATTGTAGAATTTTCCCCGGAGCTGTTATTGCCGCTATTCCCCAGGATTTAAAATTCCAGGGCGAATATTCACAGGTTGTGATCGGGGATAATACCACTATCCGGGAGTTTGTAACTATCAACCGTGGAACGGTGGACAGAGAAAGAACAGTGATAGGAAGAAATTGCCTTATTATGGCATATTGTCATTTTGCACATGATTGTATTGTTGGTAATAACTGTATTATGAGTAACAACACCCAGGTTGCAGGCCATGTAACCATTGGTGACTGGGCCATACTGGGGGGAATGACAGCTGTACACCAGTTTGTAAGAATCGGGCAGCATACTTTTCTCAGTGGTGGTTCCTTAGTGGGTAAAGATGTACCTCCCTATATTAAAGCTGCAAGAACTCCGCTCTCTTATGCCGGAGTAAATTCTATTGGATTAAAAAGAAGAGGTTTCGGTGCAGAAAAGATCAATCACATTCTTGATATCTATCGTGTTATTTATAACAAAGGATTGAATACTACACAGGCAATGGAATATTTAGATGAAGAATTTGATGCCACTGATGAAAGGGATGAGATCGTGACTTTTATCCGCGAATCAAACCGCGGAGTTATTAAACGTTTCACCAAAAATAGTGTGGATGAAGATATCGCTGACTGATGCTGGCAAACGCTTCAACCGCGACTGGATCTTTCGCCATCTTACCTACGAGTTTTCAGAAGGACAATCCTATGCGATTATCGGGCCTAATGGATCCGGGAAGTCGACTTTGCTACAGGTATTGAGCGGGGGTATGCAGTTAAATGAAGGAAATACTCAATATTCAATACTCAACACTGAATGTTCAATTGAAGAAGTATTTCAGAAAATTTCGATTGCTGCTCCATACCTGGAAGTAGTTGAAGAAATGACCTTAATTGAGTTTCTTAACTTTCATCATCAGTTCAAACCCTTTCTTCCTTCCATTAATTCAGAAGAAATTATCAGGTTACTTGATTTGGAAAATGCTGCGCACAAACAAATCCGGAATTATTCTTCAGGTATGAAACAAAGAGTAAAACTGGCGCAGGCAATTTTTTCTGATGTACCGGTAGTGTTGCTGGATGAGCCATGTACAAATTTAGATGATGCCGGTGTGACACTTTATAACAAGCTTATTGAAGATTACTGTAAAAAAAGAATGGTGATCGTCAGTTCTAACGACCACCATGAATATGAATTCTGCAAAGAAAAGCTCAATATATCAAACTGGAAATAGAGTTATTTTCTTTCCTTATTTTTTTCTGTATGTATAGGTTCTTTTTGCAATTGCTGTGGCTTTCCCTTTATCATTCCAGGTAGTACGCTGTGTCCAGTTACCCATATCATCATGCGTTTCGTATGTGTATTTGGTAACAGTGTTAGTCGTAGTGTCCTTGGTAATGTTAGTATTTGAAGATTCCACTTGTTCCCCTTTATCATTATACTTACTGGAAGAAGTAGATTTTACTTTACCTGTACTATCTTTCAATGTAAAACTCATTTGTAAATTTTTATCAAACTTAGCTTCTCCTTCCTGTCTGAACACACTGTCTTTATCATACTGCTTCCATCCTGTAACCTGGCCCAGGTCATTTTGCGTGATGTTGGTGTAATAGATATCGTTCTTTCCGTTTGAATCAATAGCCTGAGCAAGCGTATAGTTACCTTTCTCATCCACTTCGGTGTTAAAACCTCCGGTGCTTTTTCCCTTTGCTGTATTTGCAACGCTTTTAAAAAGGCCATTCGGGTGACGGGTAAACACTGACTCATTGCTGAGTGTTCCCTTACTGTCTTTAGATACATTTTTGGAACTGTTTCCATTTGCATCGTATTCTGTAATATTTATACAACAGGAATCCATCTCTCCTATTTTACCTGCGCTATCTGTTTTGTATGGAGATTCTTCAATAGATGAAATGTCTCCTTTCAGGTTATCTCCTGCAATATCACTCATTGCCATTTTTGTGCCGGCGTCTTTTTTCCCGCCACTGTTGCAGGCAGCTAATATTAATATCCCTGCCAAAAGAATTGAAATCTTTTTCATTTGTTGTTGGTTTTATATTTAATAAATAGTGGGCGGAATTAAGAAAGCTTCTTAGGGAAGAGAAGAATCTAAAATAATTACAAATCTATTCTTTGGCAAATAAATTTACCGTTGGCTCGCAATCAGCAGATTCAGGTCCGTATATTTTAAATCAAACCGCTGGCTGAGATAGAAATTTGTTAGTGCCCCTTTGAAAAGATAAATGCCGCCACGCAAATGCATATGATGCCAGACCAGTTTTTCAAATCCTCCTTCCTCTCCTGCTTCTATAAGTAAGGGCATTAATACATTGCTGATGGCCTGTGATGCTGTTCGTGCAAACCCTGATGGAATATTAGGAACACAATAATGAATAACTCCATATTTTAAGAACACAGGATGTTCGTGACTGGTAATCTCGGAAGTTTCAAAACATCCGCCACGATCAATGCTTACATCAATGATAACCGAACCCGCCCTCATATTGCTAACCATTTCTTCGGTTACCACTAATGGAGTTCTGCCGGTTTCACTTCCCAAAGCGCCAACAGCTACTTCACATGTTTTAAGTTGCTTGGACAACATTCTTGGTTCAATAACGGAAGTCCATAAACGATGACCAATATTATTCTGTAGTCTTTTTAAACGATACACATTGTTATCAAACACTTTTACCGATGCTCCCAGGGCGATGGCTGTACGGGCAGCATATTCACCCACAATTCCGGCACCAATAATAATAACTTTTGTTGGCGCAATTCCGGACACACCTCCTAAAAGAACACCCTTACCATGATTAAAAGAAGAAAGATACTGTGATGCTATCAGCATAACAGCGCTGCCGGCTATTTCACTCATACTCCGAACAATGGGATAAGAACCACTATCGTCTTTCAGGTTCTCAAATGAAATAGCTGTGATTCTTTTATCCATCATCTTTTGAAGTAAATCTGCTTTCAGAATGGAAAGATGAATGGGAGATATGATAATCTGATTTAATTGCAACAATGCAAGATCTTCTTCAATCACCGGAGCACTCTTGACTAAAAGAGGGGCCTTAAAAACTTCTGCACGGTTGTAAACAATTTTTGCACCGGCTTCACTGTAATCCTTATCATGGAAATGTGCTGCTTCCCCGGCATTGTGTTCAATCACTACATCATGACCATTACTCACCAACACACTTACCGCATCCGGTGTTAATGCAATTCTGTTTTCCTGGAAAGCAATTTCTTTTGGAATCCCAATAAACAACTTAGACATACGTGGTTTAATATCCAGCGTTTCTTCTAAAGTTTCGTAGCTGAACGATGTACTTATTTTTGGATTTTGCTGACTCATCCGTTAGTTACTGGTTGTTGATTACAGGTTTTTAGTTTTCCAACTTTACTAATTCTATTCAGCTTTTGTTGTGTCACTCACTTCATCGTTCTGATTTCTGCTGAGCAGGATTTATAAAGTACAAGAGTGCGACGCAACTGCAGCCGATAGTACCACTACTGCCGGGTATCAAAAATAACTATTTATCTTTTATAGTAAGGCGACGGTTTTCTAAACCAGTTACTTCGATAAAAACCTGTATAGTATCTACCGGGAATAATCCGGGTGCTTTTTCAGGCCATTCCACAAAACATATATGATTGCTGTATAAACAATCTTCCACACCGGCACGAACAGCTTCCTCTTCATTTTTCAAGCGATAAAGGTCAATATGAAAAATCTTTTTTACCTGCCCGTTTTCTGAAAAGGCATACTCATTAATAATAGAAAAAGTAGGACTGCCAACAACGTCTGTCACACCTTTTACATCACAAAGAGCATGGATAAAAGTAGTTTTGCCTGAACCCATGCTCCCTTGAAAAGAGAAGATCTTTTTATCAGCAACCGCTTTCCAAAATTTAAGTGCGGCAGGCTTTATCTCCTTTAATGTATACTGTAATTCCACTGGGCAAAGATATTGGGTGCTTTTGCAACCACGTTTAGAAGATAGTACCTGATTAAATTGGGGGCCGGCCCTGATTGTAGTATTTTTGCAACAGAAATTGCAACATAAAAATAAGCTATGGAAAATATTCAATGGAAAGTAGATGGAATGACCTGCTCAAGCTGTGCCCTCACCATTCATAAATACCTGGAAAAAGAAGGATTGAAAAATGTAAAGGTGAATCCAATTGTAGGCGCCGTAAGCTTTGAAATGAATGGAAATGCAAGTACTCAAAAAATAGCAAAGGGAATAAAAGACCTTGGTTATAAAGTTGTCAACTCAGAAACACAAACAAATGATGAAAAGAAAGTTCTGTATCTACCAAAACTTTCAAGTCATTTTAAACGATTCCTGTTTTGCCTGCCTTTTACTCTTGTGTTGCTTTTACATATGATACCCGGAGTTCACATTCATTGGTTGATGAATCCGTGGATGCAATTGTCATTAACTATCCCTGTATATATAGTAGGCATGAATTTTTTCGGAAGGAGTGCATGGAATAGCTTACGCAATGGTTTACCAAATATGAACGTATTGATTGCTATTGGCGCCACAGCAGCATTTGTATATAGCCTGTATGGAACCGTAACAGGACAGGCAGAACAATACATGTTTTATGAAACTGCCGCCACAATTATTACATTGGTTTTCTTCGGTAATTATTTAGAAGATGCTTCTATACAATCTACTCAAAGAGAATTGAACAAACTGGCCAAATCACAAAAAGTAATGGCTAACATGATTGCTTTTGATGATCAGCATAGAGAACAAATTTTCCAGGTGGAAAATACACAGCTAAGGATAGGCGATCTTATTTTAATTAAAAGCGGCGAGCAGGTACCGATCGACAGCAAAATATTATGGGGAGATGCACATGTGAATGAAGCTATCATTACCGGCGAAAGTGTTCCGGTTCATAAATATCCAAAAGATAAATTAATAGGTGGCAGTTTAATTAGTGACGGAACAATAAAAGCACAGGTAACAGCCGTGGGTGATGATACTGTATTGTCTGGTATTATTAATATGGTAAAACAAGCCCAGGGAGAAAAACCGCCTGTGCAACAATTAGCAGATAAGATCAGTGCCATTTTTGTTCCAATCGTTATCGGTATTGCCGTAGCAACCCTTGTTGTAAACTGGATTATTATCAAAGAGTTTACACCAGCATTGATGCGCAGTATTGCCGTGCTGGTAATTGCCTGCCCCTGTGCAATGGGCCTTGCTACTCCCGCTGCGGTTGCAGTTGGATTGGGAAGAGCTGCAAAAAACGGAATACTTTTCCGTAATGCAACCAGCCTTGAACTTTTTAAAAATATTAAACAGATTGTATTTGATAAAACGGGAACACTGACAACGGGAAAGTTTCAGGTTGCTGGTTTCCGTTTCTTCGTTGGCGAAGAGAATGATTTTAAAAAACTCACTTATTCATTAGAAAAATATTCCAACCACCCGATTGCAAAATGTATAACCGATGATTGGAAAATGAAAGATGAAATACGATGGAATAAAATTGAAGAAGTAAAAGGCAAAGGAATGCAGGCAGAAGATACGGAAGGAAATAATTATTGGGCAGGTTCTTTTTCCATTGCATCGGCATTCACCAAAGATGAAACACATAATGTCTATGTAGTAAAGAATAATCAGCTACTTGGCTGGATAGACGTAAAAGATGAAATCCGGTCTGAAGCAAAAACCGTAATCACTTATCTGAAGAATAAGAACATTAAAACAATTTTATTAAGCGGAGACCGGATGGCTAAATGCAAACAACTGGCCTCACAGTTGGGAATAGATGAAGTAATAGCAGAACAAAGCCCTGAACAGAAGTTGCAGAAAATTGCTGAATTGAATACAGCAACTCCAACAGCGATGGTGGGCGACGGTATTAATGATGCCCCTGCGCTTGCAAAAGCAACCATTGGCATTTCCATGAGTGAGGCATCGCAGATTGCTGTACAAAGTGCACAGGTTGTATTAATGAATCATGGGTTGAAAAAAATGCCGATGGCATTGGGCATGGGCAAAGCAACATACACAACAATAAAACAGAATCTTTTCTGGGCCTTTGCTTATAATATAGTGGCTATTCCTGTAGCTGCATTCGGATTTCTGACTCCCACATTCGGAGCAATGGTAATGGGATTAAGTGATGTGGTGCTTGCAGTAAATTCAGTGAGACTCTTCGTAAAGAAAGTGGTGTAAATTCACATTTTTAATGTCTGACATTAACTCCATATTAAAACAATATTGGGGCTTTGATTCTTTTCGCCCATTACAGGAAAAAATTATTGCTTCTGTTTTAGAAAAAAAAGATACTCTTGCCCTGATGCCTACCGGTGGCGGAAAATCACTTTGCTACCAGGTTCCTGCAATGGCAATGCCGGGAATCTGTCTTGTTATTTCTCCATTGATCGCATTGATGAAGGATCAGGTGGAAAATCTCCGTAAAAAAAATATTACTGCCTTCTCTATCTACTCCGGTATGAGCAGAAAAGAAGTGATTAATACATTGAAAGTAGCAACGAACAGCAATTGTAAATTTCTTTATGTATCACCTGAAAGATTAGAAACTTCTTTGTTTAAGGAATACCTGCCCGGCATGGCAGTCAATCTTATTGCTGTAGACGAAGCTCATTGCATTTCGCAATGGGGGTATGATTTCCGACCACCATATCTGAGGATTGCAGCACTAAGGGAGGAATTACCGGGTATCCCCGTTCTTGCATTAACTGCATCGGCTACAAAAGAAGTTCAGGAAGATATTTGCCATAAACTAAATTTTTCTCATCATAATATATATCGCCAATCATTTGAAAGAAAAAATCTTTCGTATAGTGTTTTCAAAGTTGATTCCAAGATCAACAAACTGATTGAAGTATTAAAAAAAGTTCCGGGCAGTGCCATCGTGTATTGCAAAAGCCGTAAAAGAACTAAAGAAATAAGTGAGTTGCTTCAACTACAGCAAATTTCCTCTGATTTTTACCACGCCGGTTTAACGCAGGAAGAAAGGAACCGTAAACAGGAAGCATGGATACAAAATAAAACAAGAGTGATTATTTGTACCAATGCATTTGGTATGGGCATTGACAAACCGGATGTACGTTCGGTCATTCATATTGATATACCCGATTGCCTGGAAAATTATTACCAGGAAGCAGGACGTGCCGGCAGAGACGGAAAAAAGTCGTTTGCAGTTTTACTATATGATGAAAATGAGTTGCGGGAACTGGATGGACTCGCATTGATCAGGTATCCATCTTTAGATGATATCAGAAACATTTATCAATGTGTGGCTAATTATCTGCAGGCACCTACGGGAACCGGAGAAGGCCAATACTTCGATTTTGATATCAGCGATTTTATAAAAAAATTTAAACTAAACAGTCATACTGCCATTTATTCTCTCAAGACTTTAGAACAGGATAACTGGCTTGCTTTTAATGAACAGGTTTTTCTACCATCAAAAGTAAAATTTACAACATCAAAAGAATTTTTATATGAGTTTGAAAGAGACAATCCACAATTAGAGCCTGCAATTAAAGCTTTGCTTCGGGCTTATGAAGGAATTTTTGATTTCCCTGCACCCGTTTCTGAGCTTGTATTAGTGGGACTTCTTAAAAAAGATGTTGAAGAAATAAAAAAAGATTTAGCCGAGCTGCACCGGTCGGGTATCATAAATTACAGTCCCCAAAAAAATAAACCCCAGATTATCTTTCTTCGCAACCGGATAAAAGCGGAAGACTTGTCTATCAATATGGAGCAATACCATCTGAGAAAAGAAAAATTTATTGGCAGGGTAAAAAATATGATCCAATTTGTTCAGGAAGTAGTGATATGCCGGAGTAAAATGATTGGCGTTTATTTCGGTGACAGGAAAATCCCTGTCTGCGGCATCTGTGACAACTGCCTGCGCCAAAAAAAACTTCATATTGATGAAAAAGAATTTGAAAAAATAAGCACCCTGATCAAAAGTGTGCTGGAAAACCAACCATTACCCTCAAAAGAATTAATTGAGCAATTAAGCAGTATTAAAAAAGAAAAAGCAATGAAAGTTCTAGAGTTTCTGCAGGCAGAAAATAAAATTGAACTGGACCACGCAGGTTGGGTAAGACTTAAATAATTTATCTTAACCTTTTTAAAAACATGGTTTCAATAATTCTTTTTTTCACATCACTTTCACTAAATGCAGCCCCGCCAATTCTGAATGCCCTCCTTTGAAAGAATAACTGGTCATTCCTGCATCAGGAAATATTGTATTGTCGCCCATTTTGAAAATTTTATTAAAAGACACGAGAATTAAAAAGGATTAAAAACACATTGATTATAGATCCTCTTCCCTCTCCAGCATTAAAATAGCACTTTGAGGTACGATAAAGTATTTTTCGTTTTCATATATAACTTCTGTAGCGCCGCTTAATAAGAAAATAGCCAGATCACCTTCTTTAGCCTGCAGTGGTAAATATTTTACCTGATCCTCTTCGCCTTTCCAGCTTTCATCTTCCATAGGCATAGGAAGTATATAACCCGGCCCGGTTTTAATAACATACCCCTGCTGAACTTTTTCCTTTTCCTGCACACCAGGAGGAAGGTAAAGGCCACTGGCAGTTCTTTCATCAGGTTTTGCCAATTTTATTAAAACTCTGTCGCCAATTACAATCAATTTCTTTAGCCGGTTATCTGGTGTTAAATGCATGGCCATAAAATCTCTTTACATGCAAATTTAGACCAATCTGGATTTTCATCCCTTCTTAACAAAAAATTAGAAGGATATGGTATGATTGATCAAATGAATTAACTTTATTCGCATACTTACCTTTCTCTACTGGTTTTTTAAGGAGCCGAGCAGGTAAGATTAAAGAAAAAAAATAAATTTTTATGGAAGGGAAAAAACCAAAAATCCTGTTGTGTGAAGATGATACCAACCTGGGAAGTGTTTTGAAAAATTATCTTGAATTAAACGATTATGATGTAACACTGGAAAGAGATGGCCGTCTTGGACTGGCTGCATTTCAAAGAGAAAAATTTGATATCTGCCTGCTGGATGTAATGATGCCCAACATGGATGGATTTACATTAGCCGAAGAAATAAGAGATGTGGATCCTGATATCCCCTTATTTTTTCTGAGTGCAAAAACAATGAAGGAAGACGTAATTCAAGGCTATAAATTGGGAGCTGATGACTATATAACAAAGCCATTTGACAGTGAAGTATTGCTTTTGAAAATAAAAGCAATTCTGAAGCGTAACGAAGAAATGAATCGTGAACAGGAGAATAAAGAATTTGATCTCTCCTCTTATCATTTTAACCCCAAGCTGCGCCAGTTAATTCATAATGGAATTACGCAGACACTTTCTCCAAAAGAAAATGAGTTATTAAAATTATTAGCCGAGCATTTAAATGATCTGCTGCCCAGGGAACATGCATTGAAAAAAATATGGGGTAGTGATACTTACTTTAATGGACGCAGCATGGATGTCTATATAGCCAAACTTCGTAAGTACTTAAAAGACGATGAAAAGATCGAGATTGTGAATATTCATGGTAATGGATTCAGATTGGTGGTACAATAGAACAATGATTAATAGATTTTCAGGGATCAGGAGTAAATTCTAATCCCTTTTTTATGAAAAAAGGATTCCGGTATTACCAGGTCTTATTTTCCCCAAATGCTCATAGGCTTTTGCTGTTACTTCCCGGCCTCTTGGAGTTCTTTGTAAAAATCCTTCCTGTATCAAAAACGGTTCATACACTTCTTCCAGAGTACCGGCTTCTTCGCCAACAGCAGTGGCAATTGTTGTAATACCCACCGGGCCGCCTTTGAATTTTTCAATGATTGTAGAAAGTATCCGGTTGTCCATGTCATCAAGTCCATGTTCATCTACATTCAGGGCTTTCAATGCATGTTGGGTAATGCCAAGATCAATTTCTCCGTCATTTAATACCTGTGCAAAATCTCTTACTCTGCGTAATAAGCTATTGGCAATACGTGGTGTGCCGCGGCTTCTCCTTCCTATCTCATCTATTGCCTCTTTTGAAATCCTGGTAGCAAGAATTTTTGAAGACCGTTGAATGATTTTATTTAAAATATCAGCGGTATAATATTCCAGTCTTGATTTTATTGCAAACCTTGAAAGCAATGGTGCAGTCAACAAACCGCTTCTTGTAGTAGCTCCAATTAAAGTAAAAGGATTAAGATTGATCTGAACACTTCTTGCATTAGCGCCGCTGTCAATCATGATATCAATCCTGTAATCTTCCATGGCAGCATATAAATATTCTTCTACCACCGTACTCAACCGGTGAATTTCATCAATAAATAAAACATCGTTAGGCTCCAGGTTGGTAAGCAATCCTGCAAGGTCACCGGGTTTTTCTATCACAGGGCCGGAAGTTTCTTTCACATTTACACCCATTTCATTAGCAACAATTCTTGAGAGTGTCGTTTTACCCAGGCCCGGGGGTCCATGAAATAAAATATGATCCAGCGCCTCGCCCCTCATTTTAGCTGCTTTGATAAATATCTTCAGGTTATCGATTATCTGGCTTTGACCGGAAAACTCTTCAATTACAGAAGGACGGATATTGTTTTCAAATTCTTTGTCCACTGCCGTTAAATACTCTTTATCACTATTCAGGTTGGGATTGCTCATCATTTTTGTTTGTCGTATGTAAAACTAATGAATTTGAAGAAGCTCCCGGATACCAGCAGCAAATCAACTCAGGATTAACTCATTAAATGAAATATTCTATTTCATCTCACGTTTACCTCTGATAAACAGCTTTGAAATAATGTTAAACTACTTTAATAGATGCCTTCCCTTTTTATTTCAATTTATAGTACTTTCTAATGGTAACTTAACAGCTCAAATGATAACCGGGAACTGGAATGGGAAGATCAATAAAAAAAAGGTGGAATTAAAGATTATTCAGAAAGGAGATAGCCTTATGGGGACCTCTTATTATTATGAATCCCCGACTAATTACCGTCGTTATTCTATCAAAGGATATTTTGATCCCAAGACAAATGCTGCAGTTTGGTGGGATGATCAGTTAGTAGAAGACAAAACAGGCAAAAGTATATTGAGCTCACCCGGTAAAATTCCATACCTGTCATCTGCGGATTTTAATTGCCCTGGAAGCGATAAAATGTACCTGGACGGAACAGCCGCATTAAAAAATGAAAGAAATAATATAAAAGGGCCTGTGAATCTGGAAAAAACCAATAACATTCTGTTCAATGATGAATGGGATTTTATAATTGATAATTATACTGCCGGAGCCAACGATCCTTATATTATCGATAGTGTTTCTTCAATTGCTTATACTCCTATTCATTCATCACCGGAAAAAGTTAGGCCTGATATAGAAACTATGGAATTACCAATTAAGCCAATAGAAGAGGTAAAAAATAATAATACAAAACCAGCAACCTCTCTGATAGTAAAAAAGAAATCTGAGACTACCCCCTCTATTGAGGAAAAGTTTGTTAAACGAGATAAGATAATTGCTACAGAAATACCAATAAGGGGCGATTCAATAGAATTACGCTTTTATGACAATGCCGAGATTGATGGTGATTCTATTTCACTATTCCTGAATAACCGAATGCTCTTTGAACATATATTTCTCAAAGCAACTCCCTATACAATCAAATTACCCGTAAGTGAATTAAAAGAAATCAATGAACTGGTAATGGTGGCAGAAAATCTTGGATCCATCCCTCCCAATACATCTTATATGCTGGCAATAGTTGATAACAAACGTTATGAAGCCATGTTAAAGAGTACAGAAGAAACCAGCGCTGTTATTAAACTTGTTAAAAAGTAAATACAATGTGAATAAATAAATTGGTTGATTAATGTATTCTATATAATTTCATTCAACCATTATTTTTATTCATTACAATTACTAACCCATTATGCAAGTAAACCCCGCCACCAGCAATGACTATGATATAGTCGCCAATCACCAGTTTGCAGAAATAAGAAAAGATAAAGAAACAGGACAGCAAGTTTTATTTGCTTTAAGAAGCTTTAAAAAAGGCGAACAGATAAGCCCGATGGGTTCAGCATTCACTACTGATAAACCTTCATACCTGACAGTGCAAACCGGGAACAAAACCCATATAGCATTGCATCCTTATTTCTTACAGTATATCAATCACGGTTGTAATCCCAATTGTTTTTTTGATACTACAAAAATGGAAGTAACCGCTTTGCGTGACATTGCAGAAGGAGAAGAGTTTACTTTTTTTTATCCATCAACAGAATGGAATATGGCTAGCCCATTTAATTGCTATTGCAATCAGCCCGGCTGCCTGGGATTGATAAACGGTGCTGCTCATATATCTGAAGAAATACTCAGGCGTTATAAGCTGAGTGATTTTATCAAAAGAAAACTTATGTACCGTCAGCGTAAGCTGAAAAGGGCTTAGCTAGGTCACAGCACCACATTAATCATCTTGTTCTTCACATAAATAATCTTCTTCGGTTGTTTGCCTTCCAGCCATTTTTGTACAACTGTATCTTTCAAGACAATTTCTTCAACTTGTTGCTGAGTGGCGTCCAAGGCAATTGTAAGTTCTGATCTTGTTTTGCCATTAATGGCAACAGGGTATGCTTTTGAAGTTTCCTTTAAATATTTATCGTTCCATTTCGGGAAGGATGCATCAAGAATGCTTCCTGAATTTCCTAACAAACTCCATAGTTCTTCGCTGATATGCGGTGCATACGGAGTCAATAAAATAAGTAACTGCTCCAGCACTTCTTTTTTATTGCATTTCAAATCAGTGAGATCATTTACACAGATCATAAATGTGCTGACGCCTGTATTGAAACTAAAACGTTCAGTATCTTCTTCTATCTTCCTGATTGTTTTATGCAACACCTTTAATTCAGCATCCGTTGCTTTTTCTTCATTCCAAACTTTTTCTTTCAATTCATCGTAGAATAATCTCCATAATTTTTTTAAAAACCGATGAACACCTTCAATACCCTTTGTGTCCCATGGCTTGCTCATCTCTACCGGGCCGAGAAACATTTCATACATGCGGAAAGTATCGGCGCCGTATTTTAATACTAAATCATCTGGGTTTACAGCATTGAGTTTTGATTTCGACATTTTTTCAACTTCTGCACCACATAAATATTTACCATCACTTTCGTTAATGAATTCTGCCTTCCGATATTCATGTTTCCAATTCTTAAATGCATCTTTATTTAATTCGTAACCATCAACAATATTCACGTTTACATGAAGTGGGTCTAGTTTAAAATTTACTTGATTGTCAAATGAATCTAAAATCTTTTTATAGATTCCTTTTGCATTCTTATATTCTAAAACAATATTTTTCAAATCTATCTCCCCTTTGAATATTTTTTGTATGACGCCATATGAAACAAAAAAGGGAAATATTTCAATTATTTTATTTGACTCTTCTATGTCACGCTTTTGAGATTGAGTTAAATCTGGAGTAACCCTATACACAAATCTGCTGCTCCCCTGTATCATACCCTGATTCACCAATTTTTTATAGGGTTCATCATATCCAATCAACCCTAAATCAAAAAGAAATTTAGTCCACATGCGGCTATAGAGTAAATGACCAACTGCATGTTCGGTACCGCCAATATATAGATCCACCTGTCCCCAATAGTCAGAAGCTTTCCGGCTACAGAATTCTTTTTCATTAAATGGATCCATGTAACGTAGAAAATACCAACTACTTCCTGCATAACCGGGCATCGTACTGGTTTCCCGAATCAACTGACCCTCACCCCCGACCCCTCTCCGCAAGCGGAGAGGGGGGTTATTCGCAGATTCCGCTAATTTTAATTTTATTTTTTCTTTTACCTCTTCTTCTTTATTAATTACTTCTTCATTTGAAAAACGGATTACTTCAAAGCCAATTGCATTGAGT
>JAHEZE010000080.1:0-4423 GCA_023251235.1 Sphingobacteriales bacterium
CGGCCCAATTGCTTTTCCTTGATTCTACAGATAGAACAAGGGACATCAATATGTATATTAATAGTCCGGGAGGAAGTGTGTACAGTGGTTTGGGTGTTTATGATACGATGCAGTATGTAACTCCTGATATAGCTACCATATGTATAGGAGTAGCTGCTTCGATGGCTTCTGTACTTCTTGCAGCGGGAACCAAAGGGAAAAGAGCTGCCCTGAAACATGCAAGAGTAATGATGCACCAGCCAAGCGGGGCCATTGGCGGCCAGGCCAGTGATATTGAAATCACTGTAAATGAAATAAAAAAACTTAAAAGTGAATTATATGAGGTAATCAGTTTTCATTCAGGAAAAGAAGTTGCCCAGATTGAAAAAGACTTTGATCGCGACCATTGGTTGACGGCTGCTGAAGCCAAGGAATATGGATTAGTAGATGAAGTATTGTTAGTTAATCCCAGGAAACAAAAGAAAGACTAATAGTGTGGTTGAAGTAAACTGATAAAAATCGATATACGACATAACAAGAAACTGATAGAATTTCTAATGCTGACAACAAAAAAATAACCCATGAACAGAAATCATTTTTTTTATACTACCCCGAGACAGGATGATGATGAGCAGGAAAGAGAAGACAAAAGAGATGAATTGCAAATGCTGAATAAACGCCTGGAAAAATATTTTTTTGAAAAACGTACTGTTCATCTCTGGGGGCCTGTGGATGATAAAAGTGCAAAAGAAGTTGTTTCAAAATTTTTACTGCTTGATGCGGACAAACCCGGAGAAGAAATAAAATTCTATATCAATAGCCCCGGTGGAGTGGTTACCAGTGGCATGGTGATTTATGATACCATGAAGATGCTAACTTCACCGATTAGTACTATATGTATGGGACTGGCTGCTTCCATGGGAAGCATTTTACTGAGTGGCGGTACTAAAGGAAGGCGTTTTATTTATCCTCATGGCGAAGTAATGATTCACCAACCTTCCATTGGGGGCCATTTCCAGGGCGTAAGCGCTGACCTGGAAATTCATGCTATCCAAACAAGCAAAGTAAAAGAAATTGGTGCCAGAATTCTTGCTGAAAACTGCAATAAGACGGTTGAACAAATCATGAAAGATTTTGATCGTGATTACTGGATGAACGCAAACGAAGCCATTGAATATGGTATTGTAGATGGTATTATTGAAAAGCTCTAAACCCCTATTAAAGAAAGATTTAACTTTCCTAAATAAAATAAATCTGCCTCAATCGGGGTGGATTTATAATTTTGTGTATTAAGAACCCGTTTGTAGTCCGTTATAATTCTATAAATCAAATATGGCTAAAAATCCTCTTCATTGTTCTTTTTGTGGCCGCAATCGTGAGGAAGTCAAAATCCTGATTGCCGGACAAGAAGGTCATATCTGCGAAAACTGCGTGGAGCATGCCCGTGAAATTATCGAACAGGAATTGTTGACGAAAGATGATAAAACTCCTTCTTCATTTAAACTTACCATTAAAAAACCTGTTGAGATTAAAAAATTTCTGGATGAATATGTAATTGGTCAGGATGAAGCTAAAAAAGTTTTAGCGGTTGCAGTTTATAATCATTACAAACGTTTACAACAAAAACCTTCTGAATCTGCTTCAGGTGATATTGAAATTGAAAAGAGTAATATCATCATGGTAGGTGAAACAGGAACTGGAAAAACGCTTTTAGCAAAAAGTATTGCCCGGATGCTGAATGTACCTTTTGCTATTGTAGATGCTACTGTTTTTACTGAAGCGGGTTATGTTGGTGAAGATGTAGAAAGTATTCTAACAAGATTATTGCAGGTTTGCAATTATGATGTACCCACTGCTGAACGGGGCATTGTGTATATAGATGAAATAGACAAAATAGCCCGTAAAGGCGATAACCCCTCTATTACCCGTGATGTAAGTGGCGAAGGCGTACAGCAAGGAATGCTGAAACTTTTGGAAGGAACGGATGTTCTTGTGCCCCCCCAGGGAGGACGTAAACATCCAGAACAAAAACTCATCAAGATCAATACACAGAATATTTTATTTATTTGCGGTGGCGCATTTGACGGAATTGATAAAATAATTGCCCGCCGGGTACAGACGAATACGATTGGTTTTAATGTGGATAAAGAACTTCAGGAAACGATGAAAAAGAACCTGCTGTGTTATGTGAATGCTCCTGACTTGAAATCTTTTGGGCTTATTCCCGAATTACTGGGCCGTTTACCGGTAGTTACTCATCTTGATCCGCTGGATGCTGTTGCGCTTCGTGCTATCCTTACAGAACCAAAAAATGCATTGGTTAAGCAGTATAAAAAATTGTTTGAGCTGGAAGGAATTAAACTGACCATTGAACCCAATGTGCTCAATTTTATGGTAGATAAAGCAATGGAATATAAACTGGGTGCCCGTGGCCTTCGCAGCATCTGTGAAAGTATATTGACCGATGCTATGTTTGAACTGCCTGGTACTATTCAAAAAGACTTTTTACTGGATATAGAATATGCCAGAAGGAAATTTGAGACAAGCAAGATCAGTTTATTGAAAGTGGCATAGAACCAGGATTAATTGGATTTTTAAGGATTATGATGATATTTGGTCAGAGAAATCTGACCTTTTTTTATTTTAAATATTTTTTTATGAAAGAACTTATTGATCGTTTGGTAGCACAGGGATTAACTGAGCAACAAGCCTTCAAGGCAATTGAAGTGGTAAAGAATTTTGCCAAAGAAAAATTCCCTGTTTTTTCCGGGGCTATTGAAAAGATGTTTGATAAATACAAACCGAAGGAAGAAGAGGATTTTTTAGATTAAATAATTTAAATAAAAAACCCCGAATGTTCGGGGTTAGTAAAAAGGGTACTTGTTTGGTTTTCCATTATCAGACTTAGTTCATCACTTTGAACCCAGCCCTTCGTCCCAAATAATATTTAGCTGCAGCCAAGACTATTACCACAATTCAAACATTTGTAGCAGGTGCCGCTGCGCATAGTAATGTGGCCGCATACATTACAGGCAGGAGCATCGCTCTGCATTCCTTTGTTGGCAACACTCATAGCATCCATGTTGAATTCAGTTTTTGGGTTACTTGCTTTTTGTGTTTTTATTTGTTGTATACTGTTGGCGGCAGTTCCTACCACTCTTACACTGGAAAGTTCAGGCGATTTTTCGTATTCCAGGTTGGTAGGAATTTCATCCCAATCATCGGTACCGGTATTTTTTACTTCTGGTTTATCCAACACATGTACCAGGTCCGTTCTACCAAGGTACTCATAACCTAATGTACGGAATACAAGGTCAACAATAGATGTAGTGACTTTAATATTCGGATGTTCTACAAATCCCGCAGGATCAAATTTGGTGAATACAAATTTCTCGACAAATTCTTCCAGCGGTACGCCGTATTGCATGCCGATTGAAATGGCAATAGCAAAACAGTTCAGCATACTGCGCATAGTGGCTCCTTCTTTTGCCATATCAATGAAAATTTCTCCCAATGTACCATCACTGTATTCGCCGGTACGAATGAAGATAGCCTGCCCATTGATCTTTGCTTTCTGTGTAAAGCCTCTTCTTTTTGCAGGTAATGAACGACGCTCAACGATGCTTGCCAGTTTACGCTTCAGTTTAGTATCCGGTGAAGATTGTACTCTTTTTTGAACTTCTTCAAATAATTCTTCAACCGTTAGTTTAGTGAGATCAACGATGTTGGACCCGATATCCATCGGGGCTTGCTGCTGATAATTGACTGATGGTTGTTCTTCTTCTTCAACAGTTTCTGTTTTTTTCTTTTTATCAGATTTGTTACTGAGTGGCTGTGATAATTTTGAGCCATCACGGTATAAAGCATTTGCCTTTAGGCCTAATTGCCAGCTCAGCATATAAGATTCTGCAATGTCTTCCACCGTGGCTTCGTTGGGCAGGTTGATAGTTTTCGAAATAGCGCCACTAATAAATGGTTGTGTGGCACCCATCATACGGATATGGCCATTAGCATAGATATAACGCTGACCTTTCCTTCCGCATTTATTGGCACAGTCAAAAACGGGCAAATGTTCCTCTTTCAAATTAGGTGCTCCTTCCAGCATTCCGGTTCCACACACATAATCATTGGCGGCATCTATTTCTTCTTCAGTAAACCCAAGAGTTTCCAGCATACTCCACTCTAAATTATTATACTGCTCCGGGCTAAATCCAAGCCGCTGCAAGCATTCTTCACCCAACGAATATTTATTGAAAACAAAACTTATTTCAAAAGCTGAGGCAACTGCTGCATCCAGTCTTTTAATTTCATCTGCAATAAATCCTTTTTCACTTAACGACTGATGATTGATATAGGGTGCTCCGGCAAAAGTGGCAGTACCGACGGCATATTTCACAATTGTATCAGCTTCTTTTTCATTATAACCAAGGTTCTTTAATGCTGC
>JAHEZE010000080.1:4523-14210 GCA_023251235.1 Sphingobacteriales bacterium
CCCAAACCCAATGTTCTGTATTCATAACTGAGTTGGGCAACTTCTTTACTTGGAAACTGTGCCATTAAAACTGAAATCTCCAAGACCACGGTCCATAAACGGCAATTATATTCATAACCTTCTACATCAAATGAATTGGTTTGGGTATCAAAAAATTTCATCAGGTTGGCTGATGCCAGATTACAGGCTGTATTGTCAAGAAACATGTACTCACTACAAGGGTTTGACGCATTGATACGACCACCTTTGGGACAAGTATGCCATTCATTAATAGTAGTATCATATTGAGTACCGGGGTCTGCGCAGCGCCATGCAGCATAAGAAATCTGGTTCCATAATTCACGGGCGGGAATTTTTTTCATCACCCGGCCATCCATTCTTCCTTTCAGTTCCCAATCACCATCTTCTTCCAGCACTTTAAAAAATTCGTTGGGAATACGAACTGAATTATTAGAATTTTGTCCGCTCACAGTTTTGTATGCTTCTTCTTCGTATCCGCTTGGGTAACCTGCAGCAATCAATGCCGCTACTTTTTTTTCTTCTTCCATTTTCCAGTTCACGAACTCCACTATTTCCGGATGATCCAGATCCAGGCAAACCATTTTGGCAGCACGACGGGTAGTACCTCCACTTTTTATTGCGCCGGCAGCACGGTCACCAATTTTTAAGAAACTCATCAAGCCGGAAGAAGTACCGCCTCCACTTAGTTTTTCCCCTTCGCCACGTAAATGAGAAAAATTAGTGCCTACCCCTGAACCATATTTAAATATCCTTGCCTCCCGAACCCAGAGATCCATGATGCCACCTTCATTTACGAGGTCATCACTCACACTTAAAATAAAACAGGCATGTGGTTGAGGACGTTCATAAGCAGAAGTTGATTTCTTTAATTGCTTATCGGCTGGATCTACATAATAATGTCCCTGTGGTTTTCCTTTGATGCCATAGCTCTCATACAAACCGGTATTGAACCATTGCGGACTGTTAGGAACACACATCTGGTTCAGGATGGAGTACACCAGTTCTTCATAAAAAATCTGCGCATCCTTTTCAGAAGTAAAATATTTATATCGTTCTCCCCACACCCGCCAGCAATTGGCCATTCGGTGTGCCACCTGCTTTGCAGATGTTTCCCGACCAAGGCTACCATCATTTTGCGGAACACCTGCTTTTCGAAAATATTTTTGAGCGAGAATATCGGTTGCAATCTGGCTCCATTGTTTAGGTACTTCAACATTACTCATTTCAAATACTACCTCACCACTGGGATTGCGGATTATGGAAGTACGGTAGTCATATTCGAACATGTCAAACACGTTCTCACCCTCACGGGTGAAGCGACGGGGGAACTGCAGACCGCTTTTAGCGGAAGCTTGTTTTTTAATGGGCATAGTTAAAAAGAATTTCTCGGTTCTGGTTGTTACCTTCCTGAGTGAAAGGTGAAAACGAAAATATTTTTTACATGATGAATTTCAAACCCCCAAATATCAACACAATGTGGAAAAGCAAAGTGGATAAATTGCTAATTCAGTCAGGTAGCCGCTTTCAGGATTTTTGCACAAACGGTATTAATTTTTTTAGAAAAATTTTTTTGGAAAATCAAATTTATAATACTAAAATAATAAACCTGAATTTCTCATTTGATGAAACATCTATGGGGCAAGCATTTTTATTAACAAATGCCATGGAACCATTGAATTCACTGTATTTTAATAAAACTATCTGTTAAAAGGCTTACCAGTAAAGTAATCCACCATTAATCGAATAATAAAAAGTTATAGCGTTGTTTTACTGGCGGGAGTTTCGGGAAATAATAAGCATTCCAAATTATTTTTTTGAGGTTTCCTCCATTATGTTTTTTTACATGGGGCTTACCGTGATTATTCATCGTAAATATGGAATGATTTAAAAGTTCAAAAGCGGAAAAGTTTTTGCATTTTTGCAATAGACTAATACCACCCCGATGAAGCAAAGCATTTATCAATCATTACATCTCAGAAAAAAAGAGGGCAAAAAATCATTTGCTGTACTTATTGATCCCGACAAGGTGAATGCTTCTGTATTGGATGAATTGATGGAGCTTTCGGTAGACGCTAAAGTGGATTATTTTCTTGTCGGCGGTAGTTTGGTAATCAGTAATCAACTGGATGAAGTAGTTCAGCACATCAAAACTAATTGTTCCATTCCTGTAATTCTGTTTCCAGGAAGTTCTACACAGATTAGCAAATATGCAGATGCTCTTTTATATCTTTCATTAATCTCAGGAAGAAATGCAGAATTATTAATCGGCCAGCATGTTGTTTCCGCTCCATTTGTAAAACAAAGTGGCCTGGAAATTTTATCTACCGGTTATATGGTGATTGATGGCGGGGCACCAACGACAGTTTCTTATATCAGCAACGCCTCTCCCATTCCTGCTGACAAAAATGAAATTGCTATGTGCACAGCCATGGCAGGTGAAATGCTGGGTTTGAAATTAATTTACATGGATGCCGGCAGTGGGGCTAAAAAGGCGATCAATGAAACTATGATTGAATCCGTAGCAAAAAATATTTCAGTGCCGCTGATTATTGGCGGTGGCATTATTGAACCTGAAAAAGCTTACCGCAACTGCAAAGCCGGCGCTGATTTAATAATTGTTGGAAATGCGATTGAAAAAAATTCTACCCTGATTAAAGAGATGAGTGCCGCTATTCATTCGGTGATGATAAAAGTATAAAAGAATTTATATCTGTTGCCGGAATTTCTTTTTGCCATACATCATTTCAATTCTTCCACCTTCACTCTTGTTGGTGTATCCTTTCCGGCAATTATGGATTTTGAACTGATTGCAATGGATTTTATTACCTGCGCCATATTTTCCAAATCCAGTGTTTCTAACTGGTCACTTACTTTATGATAGTTAGGCTCATTGTCCATCTTAGATGTGGATATTGTATGAGCAGGTACGCCCAGTCTTGCTAATGTTGCATTATCAGAACGATAAAATAAATTCTCGGTTATATAAGGATCAGGATAAAAAGTAAATATGCTACCCTCAAGATTCTTTTGAAGAATTGTTCCCATATCTGTCTTTTCATACCCGGTGATATAGGCTGAATTTTTTCCCCATTTACTTTCCGTACCAATCATTTCAATATTGAACATCGCCGCAACTTTTGCGGGATCAAACTGTCGGGAAAAATATTGTGACCCGAATCCACCTGATTCTTCGGCAGTAAATGCAGCAAAGACAATTGTTCTTTCGTTATTGTTTAGCTCTTTAAAATATTTTGCCAGCATCACAACTGCCGTTGTTCCCGCCGCATCATCATTGGCTCCGTTAAAAATTGAATCACCATCCAAAGGTCTACCCACTCCAAGATGATCATAATGCCCTGAGAATATTACATATTCATCTTTCCTGCTTTTACCAGGTAATATACCCACCACGTTTGCTAATTTCTGTTCTGTTATTTCATGTTTAGCTTCAATAGAAAACTTTTCCGGAGTTTTATCTCCCAAAACAAAAACTACGTTTTTATCTGTTTTAAAAATGGATCTCTTCAAAAAAGTAAGTCTTGAAAAATCAGCAGCAAAAATATTGTTCACCATCACCAATAAATTTTTCCCGCTTTGAACAAGCTTTCCTGCTTCTCTGAAAATATTAGCCCCCACTTGTATTGTTGCTATTTCATACCCTGATGATTGATTTATTTTTAATTCAGGCTGACAGGTGACAACAATAATATTTTTTTGATCAAGTGCAAAGCCATTAAACTCACCCACAGCGCTAATGAATTTTGGCCGAACCATGGTAAACTCCTGCCTGAAACTGATATTGTCTTGTACAGTCTGTAACCCCGCTTTTTTAAATTCATCGATTAAAAAATCTGCAGCTTTATCAATATATGGAGTAAAAGCTTTTCTTCCCATCATTTCATCTGCAGAAAGTATCCTTTCAATCCTTTCCACTTCTTTTCCGTTGATGATGGCATCAATATTCTGTGCAAAAACAAAAAAGGTTGTTGATATCAACAACCCTAATAAAAATATTTCTCTCATGTTACGAATTTGTTTCATTGTTTAATTGTTCAATTGTTAACAATGAAACCATTTAACAATTTACCATTTACCAAGGCTACAAGCTCATCATCTCTTTAAACTTCACAGTTTGCCGGCGACTCACTTCTATTTTCTCACCACCTTTCAATTCAAGTAAGAGACCACCGTTGAAATAAGGTTCTATCTTTTCAATCATACGCAGATTAACAATATGTTTTCTGTTAGCACGGAAAAATGTTTTAGGATCCAGTCTTTCTTCCAGCGCATTCAATGATTTTAAAATTAGTGGCTTATTTATTCCAAAAAAAACTTTTGCATAATTGCCAACACTTTCAAAAAGACGTACCTCAGATAATTTTACAAACCAACAGCGTTCTCCATCTTTTACAAATACCTGGTCATCTTCTCCAAGCATAGATTGATTAGTAAATTCAGTTGTTCCATGATTTTCTTTTATATCAATCAAATGAAGCTTCTGAACTGCGTCTGCCAGGCGTTTTGGCTCTATGGGTTTCACCAGGTAATCCAATGCATTTACCTCAAACGCCTTTAATGCATATTCATCATATGCAGTGGTAAAAATAATGTATGGAGCACGGTCCAGTTCACTCAGCATATCAAACCCCGTTTTACCGGGCATTTGAATATCAAGAAATACCAGGTCAGGATGCAGGCCGTCAATCTTTGCAATACCTTCGTCTGCATTGGCAGCTTCGTCTATCACTTCAATTTCCGGAAACTCCTGCAATAGTTTTTTAAGCTCAGCTCTGGCTAATCTTTCATCATCAATAATTATAGCTCGCATGAAAATAGATTTATCAGTTCATTTATAAAGGAAGTAAAATTTTAGCTTCCACCATTTCAGGTGTAATCTGTTTGATATTAAACTTGGCTTTTTCACCATATAAAAGACTTAACCTGTTTAATGTGCTCGGTAACCCGAATCCATCTTCTTTAAATGAGCCATTTAATTTGCCGGTATTCTGCACAGCCAGTTCATGATAATCATCTTTAAAATCGGAAATTATTTTTACTTTACCTCCGCTTATTTGTTTGTTGATACCATGCTTGATTGCGTTTTCCACAAGTGTCTGCAGCATCATGGGTGGTACGGGTTGATCCAATGTGTCTTCATCAATTTCATATTCCACTTTCAACCTGTCTTCAAACCGCATATTCTCGAGGGCAAGATAATCCTTTACAATATTCAGTTCCTTTTCAAACGGAACTGCTTCCACTTTTTCGGTTTGCATACTACTGCGGAGAATATTACTTAGTTCCGTAATTGCATTTCTTGCTCTTCCGGGGTTTTCATCAATCAATGCCCGGATACTATTGAGAGCATTAAAAATAAAATGAGGATTAATATGCGCCTTGATTGTTTTTAGTTCAAGTTCTTTTACCATCGATTCCAGTTTCAGCGTATCTAGTTGCTGACGCCGGCTCTTGGTAATAAAATGAAACATAAAATAAATCAGGTTCCATATAAAGAAGTAAAGAAAAAAATAGAAAGCTCCGCTTAGTGTTAGAAGTAATAAGCTGTCTTTGAATTCCCTTTCAGTTTTATTTTGCAGATCAAACTGCATCAAAAGCAGGTTATCGAGGGTAGAAGCAATTACTGCAAAAACCAGTGTTACTAAAAGAAATTGCAAAAGCTGTCTTTCCAGTTTTTTTTGTAATACGTTCATCCCAATGATGACGTAGCGCATCAGATGAGTAAATACAAACCCTGAGGAAACAAAAATGACCAACCTGCCATAAAAAACATTCCGGTCTTCTTGGGTACCCAACTTATCAAATGAATAAGCAAAAAAGATATTAATCAGAGCAAACATGCCCCAACCGCACAATTGAAACAACCAATAAGTAAAATTTCTTGATTTCATAAAAAATACAAATCTATAAGAATCGTCCATCAAACGGCCATGCTAAATATACTAGTGGAAAATATGTTTTATAGATGGGTAATCCGGATTTACCCTGGCTGGTTACCCAGTATAGTAAAAACCCCATAAACAGTGTGATAATAAGTGATTTAAAGAGCAATTTTACTCTTGACTTTGCGTTTAAAGATTTTACATAGTACTTTTGATAGTAGTGTTTCGTCCGAATCTATGAAAACCATGTACCGTTTTACCACTCGTACTATATTGACCTTACTAGTCCTTTTGCTGGTAAGATTGTCAAGTTTTAGCCAAGGTAAAGTTGTTCTCAACGAATATTTGACATGGCCCTCCAATGGTTGCGGTGTCGGTTCCGAATTTATTGAACTCCTGAATTTTGGTCCCGGTCCGATGAATATTGGATGTTACATTGTTACAAATGGAAGTTACTCAGTTACAATTCCGGCTAATACCATTTTACAGCCAGGTCAATTTTATCTTATGGCCGGAATGAATACTATTGCGTCAGGCTGTGCTAATATTGACAGTGCTGTTCATCCTGATTTAAACTGGTACACCTGTAATTGTACCAGTGCAGCTATCCCTACAACCGGTGATGGATTTATGACTGACGGAGGGTCGGCAAATGTACATTTAGTATTGCTTGATCCTAATCTAAATGTGATTGATGCCGTAACAAGAACATCACCACCTACATCATCTTCTCTCATTACAACCTCTAACATGGGCGGGAATTGTGTTTCTAAAAGCTTCGACCTGGATCTTTTGACTATCAATTATGAATCGCTTGGAATGTCAGATGGTAGAGGAAATAGTAATGCCCGGCAAGTAGATGGTGATTGTGGGTGGGTGAAAGAAACACAGCAAAGTGCCAATGCCACAAATAACACTGCGGGACATACAAGCTCAATATCATATAGTCTTGCTTATATTACTGCGATGGCATGCCCAATAGGATCTGCAACAGGAAGTGTGATTATTACTGCTAATAATTCCAGCGTTTACCCTATTAGTTACACATTGGCATATGATTTAAACAATAATGGAAGTTTTGATATTGCAGACCAATATACCACTGGTACCGACAGCACCTCCTCCGATAACGTCCCCATTAATAATCTGGTTGCCGGCTATTACAGAATAACCTTGTCTACTGCTTCAAGTTGTTATCTTCAATCCATAGATTTCATTATTCTTGATTGTTTGCCTCTTCTTTCAGTTCAATTGCTCTCCTTTGATGGATCAAAAATTGACGGAAAACTGGAATGTAAATGGAGCCTGGCTCATACAGAATTTCTAGACAGAATAGATATTGAAAAAAGCAGCGATGGTATAAATTTTCAGAAAGTAGCCAGCGTTGAGGAAGAACCCGCCTCTACCGGCAAAAAGGATTTTCGATATCTTCTGCCTGATTATCCTTCAGATAAAATTTATTTGCGTCTTGCCATTTATAATAAAGATGGTAAAGTTCAATGGTCTTCTGTCATTGTATTCAGCAACAAAGACTTTTCTGTCAGCCGGGTTTGGCCCAATCCTGTTCATGAAGAACTGAATGTTGAAATAAATTCTGACATACCCAAAATTGTGAATTATAAAATTTTTGATTATGAAAATCATATTTGGACAAATGGTAAATGGAGAATACAAAAAGGTGCCAATATCAAGACTGTTCCAGTAACCTCCTTACCAAATGGTTTTTACCGATTATTAATCAATAATAGTTCATCCACCCCGCCCACCCAGCATACTTTTATAAAGCTTTGATATTTTTTCCTTAAATGATATTGTAAAAACAAAACCGAGGCTGGTTTGTTAAACCAATATTAGCAACGCTGCTTGAAACAAAACCATTAATTTTACACAGTAAAACATGAGCATGCAAATCACACCAGGCCCTCTTTTGCAAACGATCAACTCCCCAGATGATCTAAAGAAGCTTTCCCGTGAGAAACTTCACCTGGTTTGTGATGAACTTCGTCAATATATTATTGATGTAGTTAGTGTGCATGGTGGGCATTTTGGCGCCAGCCTGGGGGTAGTGGAACTTACTGTGGCACTCCATTATATATATAAGACTCCGTATGATCAGTTAGTTTGGGATGTTGGTCATCAGGCATACGGGCATAAGATCCTGACTGGTCGACGTGATAATTTTCCTACTAACCGGAAATACCATGGTCTTAGTGGCTTTCCTAAAAGAAGTGAAAGTGAATATGACACTTTTGGTGTGGGTCACTCCTCCACTTCAATTTCCGCTGCCCTTGGAATAGCGATGGCAGCAAAGTATAAAGAAGAAAAAGATAGAAAAGTTGTTGCGGTTATCGGCGATGGAGCTATGTCAGCAGGTCTCGCATTTGAAGGATTAAATAATGCAGGGGTATCAGATACAGACATGCTTATTGTGTTAAATGATAACTGCATGAGCATTGACCCGAATGTAGGAGCAATGAAAGAATATTTAACGGACATCACCACTTCTCCAACCTATAATAAATTCCGTGATGAATTATGGAACTTACTTGGCAAATTACCGGTGGGGAAAAA
The DNA here is from genome assembly GCA_023251235.1 of Sphingobacteriales bacterium. Lineage (GTDB taxonomy): Bacteria > Bacteroidota > Bacteroidia > Chitinophagales > Chitinophagaceae > VBAS01. Next base: position 13,016 of record JAHEZE010000080.1, read on the forward strand.
TTTTACCCGGGAAATGGTTAGTAAGATGGAAGCCAGCATGAAGGGTATGGTGAGTAAAAGCAGTAACCTGTTTGAGGCACTGAATATCCGCTACTTTGGCCCCATTGATGGACACAACATAACTAAACTTGTAGACACTTTAAAAGATCTGAGGGAGATGCCGGGTCCCAAACTACTTCATATTGTTACTGTAAAAGGTAAGGGATATGAACTAGCAGAAAAAGATCAAACCAAATGGCACTCACCCGGCTTGTTTGATAAAATAACCGGTGAAATACAAAAAAAGAAATTTGATCTGCCCCAGCCGCCAAAATACCAGGATGTGTTTGGTCAGACAATTATTGAACTGGCAGAAAAGAATGAAAAAATATTTGGCATCACTCCTGCTATGCCTTCAGGCTCTTCCTTAAAATACATGATGGAGAAAATGCCACACCGAGCTTTTGATGTAGGTATTGCAGAACAACATGCGGTAACATTGAGTGCAGGTATGGCTACACAAGGGATGAAAGTATTTTGCAATATTTATTCTTCCTTTATGCAAAGAGCATATGACCAGGTGGTACATGATGTAGCGATTCAAAATCTTCCTGTGATCTTTTGTTTAGATCGGGCAGGTTTAGTAGGTGATGATGGCCCCACGCATCACGGTTGTTATGATATTGCCTATATGCGCTGTATACCTAATATGATTGTAAGTGCACCCATGAATGAAAGTGAATTGAGAAACCTGATGTATACGGCACAATTGGAAGCAACAAAAAATCCATTTGTTATTCGTTACCCAAGAGGTGAGGGTGTAATGCCTGAATGGAAAACGGAGATGAAAGAAATAAAAATCGGAACGGGTAGAAAATTAAAAGAAGGAAATGAAATTGCTATTCTTTCTTTTGGCCACCCGGGAAATTTTGCAGCTGCTGCCATCCGCGATTTAAAGAATGATGGTTTGAACCCAGCACATTATGATATGAGATTTGCAAAACCTTTGGATGAAGCATTGTTGCAAGAAGTTTTTGCCAAATTTGATAAAATAATTACGGTAGAAGACGGAACGATAGTAGGTGGATTTGGTTCTGCTGTTTTGGAGTACATGAATGAACACAATTACAAAGTTGAAATAAAAATCCTTGGCATTCCTGATCGAATTGTCGAACACGGCACACCCAAAGAACTACAGCATGAATGCGGATATGAT
>JAHEZE010000081.1 GCA_023251235.1 Sphingobacteriales bacterium
TCCCGGTTGTGCTAATGCATCTTTAAATTCTCCGCCAATATTTAATTCAGCAATTTCCCTTGCCCAGCTTTGCCTGCTTGCACTGCCCTGAAAACCAAATCCTCTTATGAAATCTCTTTTACCATCACCCGGAAGATTAGCAAATCTTGGAATATAAAAACCTGCAGGCCTGCGTCCAAATTCCTGCATGTCTTCAAATCCTTCAATATCTCCTGAAGCTCCAAGATTGTAATGATGATCCATAACATTATGTCCCAGTTCACCACTGCTGCTTCCTAAACCTTCAGGCCATATATCTGTTGCTGAATTAAACAGTAACCAGGTAGAGTTTAATGCAGATGCACAGAGAAAAACAATTTTTGATTTGAACTCATAAGTTTTATTATCCGAAGTGTCCAGCACTTCTACTCCGGTTGCTTTCTTTTTATCCTTATCGTATAAAACTTTTGTTACTAATGAAAGTGGCCTTACCGTAAGGTTGCCGGTTTTCATTGCAGCGGGTAATGTGGAGGATTGTGTACTGAAATAACCACCGAATGGACATCCTTCCCAACAACGATTGCGGTACTGACAATTAGTCCGTCCCTCATGAGGTTGGGTAATATTGGCAATACGGCTATTGATAAGATGACGCTGACCCTTATAAAAGTTTTTTATTTTTTCAGCCACATCTTTTTCTACAAAATTCAATGGTACCGGTGGCATAAATTGTCCGTCGGGTAATTGAGGCAAACCTTCCAATGAACCGCTGATGCCGGCAAATTTTTCTACATGATCATACCAGGGTGCAAGATCATTATAACGAATAGGCCAATCTATACCATGTCCATCTTTTGAATTGGCACCAAAATCAATATCGCTCCACCGATAACTATGACGCCCCCATAAAATAGAACGGCCACCCATTCTGTAAACCCGCCACCATGTAAATGGTTTTACTTCTGTATAAGGACAATCTATTTCATTTGCCCATGCATCCATCACTCTTTCGTTTGCCGCCCAACCACGATGAATTACAGGATAATTCTTTTTTTGTTCAGCAGTTGTGATACTGCGATGAGTAAATTCCCAAGGCTCTTTGTTAGTTTGTTTGTAGTCTTCAATGTGCTTATAGTCAGCGCCACGTTCAAGCATCAAAACTTTAAGGCCTTTTTCGCAAAGCTCTTTTGCAGCCCATCCTCCGGAAATTCCGGAGCCAACCACAATGGCATCGTATGTATTATTATCTGGCATATTGAAGTGAATTATTTATTACTATTTTAAAATTTAAAGATTCCCTTTTTTTAATTCACTTACAGCAAAATCAGCTGCTCTTGCTGTTAATGCCATATAAGTTAATGATGGATTAACACAGGAAGCAGAGGTCATACAAGCACCATCAGTAACAAAAACATTCGAGGCATCCCATACCTGGTTATTCTTATTAAGTACAGATGTCTTAGGATCACGACCCATTCTCGCTGTACCCATCTCATGAATACCACGGCCCGGTGTACCATCGCCGATTTTACCTTTTACATTTTTTACACCTGCTGCTTCCAATATTTCAATACCATCGTTGAGCATATCCTGCCGCATTTTATTTTCGTTTTCTTTCAACTCGCAATCAATTGCCAAAACATTCAATCCCCATTTATCTTTTTTGATTTTATCCAATGTTACTTTATTTTCATGATAGGGAAGTATTTCACCAAAGCCGCCCATGCCCATAGACCATGTACCCGGCTCTGTCAATGTTTCTTTGAAATCCGAACCTATTGAGTATTCAGCAACTTCTCTGTTCCATCCTTGTCTGTTGGCACCACCTTGATAGCCGAAGCCACGTACATAATCTCTTTTATCATCATAAATATTTCTGAACCTTGGAATATATATACCGGTTGGTCTTCGTCCGAAAACAATTTTGTCTTCATATCCTTCTACAGTGCCGGAAGCATTTACACCCAGGTGATGGTCCATCAGGTTATGACCAAGTTCACCACTGCTGCTTCCTAATCCATCAGGCCATATTTCAGTTGCCGAGTTTAATAATATCCATGTTGAATTTAATGTGGATGCATTTAAGAAAACAATCTTGCTGAAATATTCATAAGTCTTGTTTGTTTCTGCATCCAAAATTTCCACTCCCTTTGCTTTTTTTGTATCCTTATCATAAATAATTTTTGTAACGATTGCAAAAGGACGTAAAGTAAGATTACCGGTTTTTATTGCTGCCGGTAATGTGGAAGACTGCGTACTGAAATAACCACCGAAAGGACAACCCAGAGCACATTTATTACGGAACTGACAATTAGTTCTTCCTTCAAGTGGAACAGTGATATTCGCTGAACGGCCAATAAACATATGTCTTGTTCCTTTATAATGTTCTTTTATACGGGCGGCAACATCTTTCTCTACAATATTCATTTCCATGGCTGGCATAAACTCGCCATCAGGCAATACTTCCAATCCTTCTTTACTCCCCTGTATGCCAGCAAACTTTTCTGCATGGCTATACCAGTGTGCAAGGTCTTCATAGCGGATGGGCCAGTCCACACCATGACCATCTTTCAGGTTTGCTTCAAAGTCCCATTTATTCCAGCGATAGCTTTGTCTTCCCCAGAGTAAGGAACGACCGCCAACCTGATAACCTCTGAACCAATCGAATCGTTTCACTTCTGTGTAAGGGCAATCTTTATCTGAAACCCACATGTCCAGGTTTGTTTCACTCAAGGGATAATCTCTTTTCAGTACAGGATAATCTTTGATCATCTGCTGGGTGCGGCCACCACGATGTGGAAATTCCCAAGGGTCCTTATTAGTATTTGTATAATCTTTTATGTGTTCAATATTGCGCCCACGTTCAAGCATTAAAACTTTCAGTCCTTTTTCACAAAGTTCTTTTGCCGCCCAGCCACCGCTGATTCCGGAACCAATCACAATTGCATCATACATATTGTCTGCCATAATTTGAAACCCCCGACCCCCTGAAGGGGGCATAATGCCTTCCCTTTTCAGGAGTGATTTTTTTTTGTTTATTTAATTTGTGTTGTCAACTTGATTACTACTATTTAGCTTTTGTTGCTACGCTCAGTTTATCGTTCTGTTCGCTATTCAGCAGCCCCATCCTCCTTCTCCTTCCCCAATAGGGAAGGAGCGGTACTATAAATCTTTAATAAGCTAATCAACTACCACATCAACATTAAATTTTTGATGTACATTAATCAACCAAAACTACTCTTTCAATTTTTCAAATAAGCTGGCCATGTGACTTGCAAAGCCCCTCCTTCGGAGGGGTTTGGGGAGGCTACACATCGCACCTTCTTACTGCATCCTTCAACGCTTTAAATTTTTCTTCGTTCGTTTTTCCAATTGACATAAACTCCTGCGCCACATAATCTTTAAAACCTGTCTTTACAATTGCATCCATGATGGCAGGATAATATAATTCCTGCGTTTCATTTATTTCATGCCTTCCCGGAACACCGGCTGTATGATAATGCCCGATGTACTGGTTGTTATTTTGTATGGTTCTTATTACATCCCCCTCATCAATCTGCATGTGATAAATATCATAGAGCAATTTAAAATTTGGAGAACTTATTCGTTTACACAATTCTACACCCCACGGTGTTTTATCACACATATAATCTTTATGATCCACTTTGCTGTTCAGTAGTTCCATCATCACAGTTACTCCTTTCTTTTCTGCAAGGCTCAAGATTTGTTTCAAACCATCTGCACAGTTTTTTAATCCCGTTTCATCATCCATTCCCTTGCGGCTGCCGCTAAAACAAATTAGATTTTTATATCCTGCATCTGCTACCAGGGAAATACCTTCCGTAAAATCTTTTATCAACCAGGCATGATTTTCCGTGTGGCTCCAACCATCCGTTAGACTTACTTTACCGGCATGGTAGCACATCGAACTATAGATGCCATATTTTTTCAGCATCGGAAAATCTTTGGGAGCAATAAGGTCAATGGCAGCAAAGCCGATTTTTTTTACATCCTTGCAAAGTTCTTCCAGTGAAATATGATTATAAGTCCATTGACAAACGGAGTGATTGATGTTTCCTTTAAATCTAAACTCTTCTTCCACTTTTTCATTTTTTGTAAATGAACTTAAGAGTGGTGCAGCAGCTACTGCTATAGAACCCGTCGCCATTTTTTTCAGCGCCTCACGCCGGTTTGAATTTTTCATTTCAATAATAATTTTCCAAAGTTACAAATAGCATCTGCCTCAAACTTCAATAGCAGTAACATTTTCCGGCAAGCCGGCTACCTGTATTTGTCTTTTTTCCTTAAAGAATAAAATAAAATATAAAAGTACTGCCAATGCAATAAAAGCCGGCACGAACCAAATTCCCTTCCAATTATGGCCTCCCGGAATTATATAATTATCTACTACTTTTCCGGATATCAGGGTGCCTATAAACATACCCACGCCATAAGTAGCAAAAGTGAATAATCCCTGAGCGGCATTTTTAATTTTTTCACCTGCTTTTTTTTCAGTGTACATATAACCGGTTACAAAAAAGAAATCATAACAAACACCGTGTAAAATGATTCCTGCATACAGCATCCACATAGCACTACCATTATTGCCATATGCAAAACATACATACCGCAGTAACCAGGCTGTCATACCCATCAACAACATTTTTTTTACGCCTATGCGGTTAAAGAGAAAAGGAATGGCAAGAATGAATAAAGCTTCAGAAAATTGGCCCATGGTCATTTTCCCGGCAGCGTTTTCAATTTTTAATTCATTCAAAAATGGGTTAGCCCATCCATAATAAAACGATAAAGGAATGCACACCAGAATTGCTGCAATAAAAAATATGAGATATGGTTTGCTTTTAAACAATACAAATGCTTCTGAACCCAATGCCCTGGATGCGGAACCGGCTTGTCTACCTTTAGGCGGTGTGTTAGGTAGTATAAAACTCAATAATCCTAAAGCTGCGGAAACACCTGCAGCAATTATAAAAGTATAGATTGTCGGCTCTATTTTTAATCCGCCAATAATTAAACCGGCTGCTATCCAACCCAATGTACCAAATACCCTTATCCAGGGAAACTGTTTTCCAGGATCTGTCATTTGATAAAATGAAATGCTATTTGACAAAGAGATAGTAGGCATGTAGAGTAAAGAATAAAATAAGATTATCCAATAAAAGACTGTGCTGTCGTTAATCTTTGTAGCCAGGAATAATAATGCGGCACCCAGCAGATGCAATACTCCCATAATTCGTTGAGCCGCAAAAAATCTGTCGGCTATCATACCTACAAAAAAAGGAGAGATCATTGTCGCGATAGCAAGAGCAGAATAAGCTTTTCCTATGCTGGTGTCTATTCCCATTTCCTTAAAATGCTCTCCCATATATGTTCCCATTGTTACATACCATGCTCCCCAGATAAAATACTGAAGGAACATCATTGTGGAAAGCTGGATGCGGGTTGTAAGCTTCATAAATTATTTAGAAGCCTTATTTTTTCTAACGAAATAAATAATTGTAAAAATTACAAGCAATATCGCAGGCATGATTGCCACTTTTAATAATGTATCTGTGCCGGCTACACCTTCAGCTTTTGCAACATCAGTTCCGGCAGCTACAGCTGCTGCTTTTGCTTTATCAAACCATTTTCCCATTATTGGTAACACCAGAGAAACAGAAAACATTCCTGCGCCACCCATTAATGACAAACCCAGTGCCCCGGTTTTTGGCAGATATTCTGAAACAAAACCCAGCATGGTTGGCCAGAAAAAACAAATTCCTACTGCAAAAACAGCGGCAGAACCGATGGCAGCATAACCGCTGGATTTACTTAATAAAAATAATCCGATAGCGGCAAAGAATGCAGAAAAGATGAGCATGCCATTTGGATTAAACCGGTGAACCATTGTTCCGGCAAATGAACGGCCAATTGCCATGATACCATTTATGAATACCAATATTAATATGCCCGATACTCCTGCACCACTTAACAATGCGCCAATCCAAGTACCGGTTCCCAATTCTGTAGCAGCAGTCATAAACATACAGGCAATCATGATTATATAAAGTGGATTCAGACAACTTGCGAACATTGCTTTTGTACTGATTCCTTTTTGTACTCTTTCAGTTTTAGGAAATTCAAGTTGCAAAAACAGCACTCCATAAATTACAGCAGGAATAAATAATATACCAACCATTATCCGCCAGTCAACATGCATTTTTTCCAGCAATAAATAGGATATAATTCCCCCGATCACAATCCCGCCGGGAAACCACACATGAAATTTATTCAGCATCGTGGTTTTATTTTCAGGATAAAGAGTCACAACAAGAGGATTACAGGCAGCTTCCACCATTCCATTACCTACACCTATGCAAACCGTACCAATAAAAAGCATAGTCGCATCTTTGGCAACGATATAAATAATTATTCCTGCAACATGGCCGGTAAAAGCAAGCCCTATTAATTTTTTCATCCCCAGAATATCACAAAGAGGGCCTCCGAAAATCATAGCTAAAGTAAATCCCCAGAATGCCGGACTGAAAATCCATCCAATCTGTTCTTTTGTAAGATGAAATTCGGTTCCCCAGGTTCCTTCCAATGCTGCCCGGTAAGCGAAAGTGATGGCGGTTACAATCAGTGCAATTCTACTTGCAAGAAAAAGTCGATTTTTGTTTACAGCTTGCATATCGTTAGTTTTTAGTAAAAAAAAATTATGGAAAAGCTAAATGTACTATTTTTAGAAACACATTTAATTTTATAATCACTTATTTATCTTATATCAATAAACAAACAACTGTTTGAAAATGGAAAATAGAAAACTCAGAATGGCAATGATCGGTGGCGGTAAAGATGCATTTATCGGGGCCATACACCGCTTTGCTTTTAATATGGATGCTCAAATAGAAATTGTTGCCGGTGCATTAAGTATTGTTCCAGATATTGCGGTTGACTCCGGTAGAAGTTTATTTCTTGATGAATCCCGCATCTACACAGATTATAAAATAATGCTGGAGAAAGAAGCAGCGATGCCTCCTGATAAACGAATTGATTTTGTCAGCATCGTTACGCCCAACTTTGTTCATTTCGATCCGGCCATGATGGCTTTGGATAAAGGGTTTCATGTGGTGATTGAAAAACCAATTACATTTTCTCTTGATCAGGCTAAACAATTAAAAGAAAAAGTTGAACAGACAGGATTGACTCTTCTGCTTACGCATACTTATACCGGATTTCCCATGGTAAAGCAGGCTAAGCAGATGTTGAAGAATGGAACATTAGGTAAAGTAAGAAAAGTATATGTGGAATATCCACAAGGTTGGTTAAGCACACTTAAAGAAAGCGAAGGAAATGCCCAGGCATCATGGCGTACTGATCCCAAGCGAAGCGGCATTGCAGGAGCAATGGGTGATATCGGAACACATGCTTTTAATATTGCAGAATATATAACGGGTGCAAAAGTAACTAAGCTTTGTGCTGATCTGAATGTGGTTGTGGAAGGAAGAATGCTGGATGATGATGGAGCTGTTTTTTTGAAATTTGACAATGGAGCTACAGGTGTGTTAATGGCTACACAGGTTGCAGCGGGAGAAGAAAACTGTATTAAAATAAGAGTGTATGGGGAAAAAGGCGGATTGGAATGGAAACAGGAAGATGCCAATACTTTATTGGTAAAATGGCTGGATAAACCTACTGAGATTTATCGTACAGGAACGGGTTATGTGAGCTCTTATGCCTCGCATAATTCAAGAACACCTGCCGGTCACCCCGAAGGATATCTTGAAGCATTTGCTAATCTCTACAGGAATTTTTCGTTAACCGTTCGTGCAAAAATGAATGGAGAAAAACCAAAAGATGAGTGGCTCGATTTTCCGGGTGTGGAAGAAGGAATAAGAGGAATGGCATTTATTGAGAGTGTAGTTGCTTCAGGTAAGTCAAATGAGAAGTGGATGGACTTTACAATTTAAATAATCTATATTCAATACACAATATTTAATTTTCAATGAAGACAATTAAAGGTCCTGCAATTTTTCTTGCACAATTCATGGGCGATACAGCACCATTCAATGATATGAAATCAATTTGCCAATGGGCAAAGGGTCTTGGCTTTGTTGGGGTACAGATTCCTACCTGGGATGCAAGGTGTATTGATTTGAAAAAAGCTGCGGAAAGCAAAACCTATGCAGATGAATTAAAAGGGATGATCAATGAATGTGGTTTGGAAATAACTGAACTATCCACTCACCTGCAAGGTCAATTGGTAGCTGTTCATCCGGCTTATGATGATCTTTTTGATGCATTTGCTCCGGATACTGTGAAAAAAAATTCCAAAGCAAGAACCGAATGGGCAGTGCAACAGGTAAAATATGCAGCCAAAGCATCGCAGAATTTAGGATTGAATGCACATGCCACTTTCAGTGGCTCTTTATTATGGCACACATTTCATCCCTGGCCGCAGCGACCAGCAGGTTTGGTGGAAGAAGGATTTAAAGAACTTGGAAAAAGATGGATGCCGATCCTAAACTATTTTGATGAATGTGGGGTAGATGTTTGTTATGAAATACATCCTGGTGAAGATTTGTTTGATGGCATTACTTATGAAATGTTTTTGAAAGAAGTAAATAATCATGCGAGAGCATGTTTGCTTTATGATCCCTCACATTTTGTATTGCAGCAATTAAATTATATTGAATACATTGATCTTTATCATGAACGTATAAAAGCTTTTCATGTAAAGGACTCGGAATTTAACCCTACAGGAAGGCAGGGAACTTTTGGCGGATATCAAAGCTGGATAAACAGGGCTGGCCGATATCGTTCTCCCGGCGACGGACAGGTGGATTTTAAAACCATTTTCAGTAAACTGACTCAATATGATTATACGGGGTGGGCAGTAATGGAATGGGAATGTTGCCTGAAACATCCTGAAGATGGAGCAAGAGAAGGAGCGGAGTTTATAAAAAATCATATCATCCGGGTAACTGAAAAAGCATTTGATGATTTTGCCGGGCAGGCTTCCGATAAAAAATTTAACCGCAGGGTTTTAGGGCTGGAATAAATATCTTTGCAACATCTCTAACTAAAATATTTATTACCGTGAAAAAATTATTTGTCTCAATCCTATTTGTATCATTGATTGCTGCCTGTGGCGGCGGTAGCGCTGAAAAAAAAGCTGATGAATCAGCACCGGCTGTTGCAAAAACTGAAGACCTCAGCAGCAATCCCGATTATCAGAAAGGGCTTGAGATCACTGCAAAAAGTGATTGCTTTACCTGCCACAAGATTGAAGAAAAAAATATCGGCCCTGCCTGGCGGGATGTAGCCAATAAATATGGCGGGTCTGATACTGCAGTTAATTATCTGGCCAATAAAATAAAAAATGGTGGCAGCGGAGTTTGGGGACAAGTGCCGATGGCAGCGCATCCAAATCTGTCGGATGATGATTTAAAAACGGTTGCCCGTTATGTACTTCTATTAAAAAATAAATAAACTCTCATGAATAAAATCCTGATTATTGCATTTGTTGCATTGACTTCTTTATTTTTTGCTTTTACTTATCATTCACCTGAAAAGAAAATCAATTTGAATAATGGAAATGATAAATTAACTATTGATCAACCACTGACTCTTACTAAAGAGGAAATAAAAGATGGCTGGGAATTATTATTTGATGGCAAGACAACAAAGGGCTGGCATTCTTATAATAAAAAAGTTGCCGGTTCTTCCTGGAAAGTAGATAATGGTACGATTCATTTAAATGCTGCTGAAAAGGATAATTTCCAGATAAGAGATGGAGGTGATTTACTTACTGATCAGGAGTTTGACAATTTCGATCTGAAACTGGAATGGAAAATTGATACCTGTGGCAATAGCGGTATTATATTCTTTATTCATGAAGATCCAAAGTATAAATATTGCTGGGAAACAGGTCCCGAAATGCAGGTACTGGATAACAAATGCCATCCTGATGCAAAGATCATTAAACACCGCGCCGGCGACTTGTATGATTTAATCAGCTGTAGCAAAGAGACAGTAAAACCTGCATTGCAATGGAATAAAGTTGAGATTAAATCCGTGAATGGGAAACTGGATCTGTTGCTGAATGGAGTGAATGTAGTTTCAACACAATTATGGGATGATGGCTGGAAAAAAATGGTAGCAGGCAGTAAGTTTAAATCAATGCCTGATTTTGGAACATATAAAAAAGGTCATATCGCCATTCAGGATCATGGAAATAATGTATGGTTCAGGAATATCAAGATTAAAAAATTATAAATAATCTTTTAAGAATGAGTAAGCCCCGGCGATTCTGTCGGGGCTTATTTATTAAAACTGTTTTTTGAAATATCATTGAATGTGCATAGCTTTTCTAAACATTTAATATAAAACTAACTGTTATGAATACTGATTTTCTTTCCCAAATCAACTGGTACGCGGTATTAGTAGCCACATTGGCTTATTTTATGCTGGGCGCTTTATGGTATTCAAAAGCATTATTCGGAACAAAATGGGCTCAGCTCATAAAACTGGATATGAACGATCCCAATCTTAAAAAAGGGATGGGTAAAATGATGGCAGCAACATTTGTTCTCATTCTTATTATATGCTTTGGCCTTGCACTGTTGATTGTAAAGTTTAATTTTGAAAATGAACTTTTCTATGGTATAAAACTGGGTTTGCTTACAGGACTCTGCTTTGCTACTACAGCAGTCAGCATCAATTATGTTTATCAAAATAAACCGAGGGGATTATACCTGATTAATAACGGGTATCATATTTTAGGACATGTGCTGGCAGCTGTTATTCTTGTCTTGTGGAGATAATAGCCTTACAAATTTATCTGCATGGCATTAACAGTTAAGCGATTTTTTTCTGATCAATCCACTTTTGTAATCTTAATGGTATTGGTGGGCAAATGAAGATGTACCGGGGTGCTGCCTGTGCTGACTACCATATCTCCACTTTTTAAAAAATTTCTTTCTTTTAAAATATTGATCTGGTCAGATATGATATGATCCAGGCTTTCTTCTTTATCATAAAAAATTGCTCTTACACCCCAACTCAGGCTCAATTGATTGACCAGGCTTTTTTCCTTGGTAAAAACATATAAAGGAGCTTTGGGCCGGTAGCTACTCAGCATAAAAGCAGTGTAACCGCTTTGTGTCATCCCAATCAAGGCTTGCGCATCTACATCCCTTGATAGTTTACAGGCATTATAACAAATAGCATCACTTAAAAACGAAGGTGAGTGAGCCTGCGGTTCTAATTCTTCTTCCAGATCATAATGGTAGTCTGTTGACTCTACTTCAATAATAATTTTTTTCATTGTTTCTACTACCAGGTTGGGATGTGCTCCGGTAGCAGTTTCTCCACTGAGCATTACGGCATCAGCGCCTTCCAGAACTGCATTGGCCACATCAGTAATTTCACTACGGTTTGGTTTGGTTCTTTCTATCATACTTTCCATCATCTGCGTAGCAACGATCACTGGTTTGGCCCGGTGAAGACATTTACGGATTATTTGTTTCTGGATCAACGGTACTTTTTCAATTGGCAATTCCACTCCAAGGTCGCCCCTGGCAATCATCACTCCATCTGATTCTACAATGATGTCCCGGAGGTTTTCAATTGCTTCGGGTTTTTCAATCTTAGCAATAATCTTTGTTTTGCTATTCTTTTCATGTAGCTTATTACGAAGGATAATCAGGTCTTTAACGCTTCTGACAAATGAAAGAGCAACCCAATCCAGTTTTTGTTCAATGATGAAATCAAGATCTATCAGATCTTTTTCAGTTAATGCAGGCAACGTGATTTTTGTATCCGGAAGATTAATCCCTTTTTTGGATGATAATGGACCACCCAGGGTAACCTTCACTTTTACGTCATTATTTTTTTCAATTTCAGTTACTTTGACTTCCAGTTTTCCATCATCAATCATGATGATGTTTCCGATTCTTACATCTTTATGAAGGTTGGGATATGAAACATAGATCTTTTCTTTGGTGCCTATTACTTTTTCATTGCTGAAAGTGAGTATATCTCCTTCTTTCACATCCATTGAACCATTTTCAATTTCACCCACTCTTAATTTTGGACCCTGCAGGTCTCCGATAATGGCAAGGTTAAAAGGTTCCGACTTATTGATTTTCCGGATATGCTCAATTATTTTAGTTTTGTCTTCATGACTGCCATGAGAGAAATTTAAACGGAATACATTAACACCTGATCTTACCAGCTCAAGTAACTTCTCAAATGTATCACACGCAGGCCCCACCGTGGCAACAATTTTTGTACGAGGATATTGGTGTTCTATTCCAGCTTCTTTATTCATTTGTTCATGAAAATATTTATCAACGATTTTTGTAAAAATCTTGTCTTTTGTTCCTGGTCATTTGATTTTCGTATTCCGTTTCTTTTAGTGTAATTGCTATTTACCTGTTACCAGCAACTAGCTGGCCAGTATTTTCACAATCTTAAGCCATTCATCACTGATTTTTCCTTTGTTTTTCACTGCATTTTCCAATGGTATGTAATGCATTTTATTATTTTGAATACCCACAAATACATTGTGCCGTCCTTCCAGCAAACATTCCACTGAATGATAACCCATTCTGCTTGCAATCAAACGGTCGAGGCAGGAAGGAGAACCACCGCGTTGTATATGACCTAGAATACAAACACGAATTTCTGCTTTGGGTAAGTTTTGCTTCAATACTTTTTCCACTTCCACTGCGCCGCCAAAATCATCTCCCTCGGCTACTACAATAAGATTGACCAGTTTTTTTCTTCTTTCTTTTTCCTGTAATGATTTTACCATATCATTCATATCCGTCTTTCTTTCCGGGATAAGGATGTTTTCTGCTCCGGTGGCAATACCACTGTGAAGTGCAATATAACCGGCATCACGTCCCATTACTTCAATAATGAAAATGCGGTCATGTGCATCCATTGTGTCCCGGACTTTATCTATTGCTTCAACAGCTGTATTCACTGCTGTATCAAACCCGATTGTAAAATCAGTACCCAGGATATCTTTATCAATGGTGCCTGCAATACCGATACAGGGAATATCGAATTCCTGGCCAAATTTTACGGCTCCCCTGAATGAACCATCTCCTCCGATGATTACTAACCCGTCGATCTTTCTTTTCTTTAGATTCGTATATGCTTTTTTTCTTCCTTCGTAATCAAAAAATTCTTTGCAGCGGGCAGTTTTTAAAATAGTGCCTCCACGCTGAATAATATTGGCCACCGATTTGGTGTCCATCTGAATGATTTCATCATCTATCATTCCCTGGTAGCCTCGCAGGATGCCATACACTTCCAGCCCGTGAAATAATCCCGTTCTTACTACTGCGCGGATAGCGGCGTTCATACCCGGTGCATCACCACCGGAAGTTAGTACACCGATCTTTGATACTTTGTTTGTCATAATACTTTTAATCTAAGTTTCTTTCTCTTATACAAACAACCGTTAGAATATTTTTAGTAATAATGGCCGTCAAAAATAGTGTTTTGTTTTGATTGTGTTTTTTTTACACACAAACACTTATCCTTGTTAAAAACCATCCAAAAGAGAACCAGATTTTTTAATGGCTTTCATTTAATTTCAGAAGAATATAATATGAATGTTTGAAACGATTTTTATATTCTATAAATAGTATTTCCTCCGGGGTAAATATATCAATGTAATGGCTTCATCAAGCGGGGAATTAATATAGTGCAAATTGCATAATAGATTATTTAATTTCTTTTATTGTGAAATTTATTAATACGTTAACCGGCAGTCATTTATTTTTGTTGCGGCATGGCAAAGAAAATAATCATAGCAATTGACGGATGGAGCAGTTGTGGTAAAAGTACTTTAGCAAAACAACTGGCAAAGGAATTGGGCTACCTGTATGTAGACAGCGGCGCCATGTACCGGGCAATCACCCTTTATTTTTTGCGCAATCATATAGACTGGACGGATAAAAAAGAAGTAAAAAAATCTATAAAAGAAATTCAGCTTGAATTTATTTATAATGAAATAAGCCGGATGGATGAAATTCATTTGAACGGAGAAAATGTGGAGTATTTGATAAGGGAACTGGTAATTGCTGAAAAAGTAAGTGATGTAGCCGCTATTAAAGAAGTACGGCAATTTGCCGTTAGACTGCAACA
>JAHEZE010000151.1 GCA_023251235.1 Sphingobacteriales bacterium
TTTTTCTAGAAGTTCGATGCGGCCAATTCTTTTTGCTTCTTCAGCTAGTTTTTTAAAAGTATTAAGCCGGAAATAAAATTGACGATTCAGAAGTGAGTCTTTCATCGTCATATGTTCCTTTAAGTAATAATAAGCGCTATCATTTCTGTTTAAGTTTCGATAAATATCTGAAAGTACCAGATAATTATCAATCATTGTCACTCTATTATTTACCGATTTCAGAAGTGTCAATCCCTGTATAGCATATTTTAATGCGTGCTGTAAATCCTTTTTGCCTAGCCATAGTTTAGCGGCATTGAGAGAATAAATTCCTTTTAACCCGATCATAACTTGTCTATTATATTTTTCCTTTTCTTCATCTGCCTTTTTTATCATTTCGTTTATGATTGGTAAGGCCCGGTCGTATTGTTTCATTGAAATGTACAAGCTTGTTAGTCTGAATTTTCCCGCCATTATTCGTCCTGTCTGTGCATATCTGGCTTCCATAGATTCAAAAGGTTTCAGGTAATAGAGAGCAGAGTCATATTTATTCATTAAGCGATATACTTCCCCTATGTTTGATGCCCATACTGCCATTGAAAAAGAATCAGTCGGGTAATAATCATGGCCTTTCTGTATGTATTGTAAAGCTGTTTCATAGTCGCCCGCCATTATATTTAAATTAGTCATGTGTGTAAATCCTTGCCCGTAAAAAAAGTCCCTGTAATCAGTAGAAGATTTCCTGCTCTTCTCGGCTACATCAATTATTTTCTTGCAGTATTCGAATGCATTTTCAAATTCTCCTTTTATCAGAAGAAACTCTGTGAGATTTGTGCATGCCACAATTTCTCTCCATTCATCTATTTCTTTATAAAGTGATATTGCTTTTTTCATCGTTTCACGACCTTCTTCAAAACGATTGTCATAATTTAAGTCATAATATAAATTTTCTAAGCTTCTGGCTAAACGACGTTTATTATCAGTTTTTCCAAAATATTCGATTGCCTTCCTATTATAAATAGTATCTGTAATTTTTTTTCCGGTGCTTCCGGTTTCACTTATGAGCCAGTTCAATACAAAATATGTTTCGCCAAGTATATTATAGTCTTTTAGTTCTTCACCAATGATAATCGCATTTTTTGCATTTTGCTGGGCTGAATTGAAAGTAAGAGTATCAAATCTCTTTTGTCCCTGGGCATAAGTTCCAAACATCAGGCAATCGATAGTTTCCAGGTTTACATAAGAATTTCCAAGACCCCTTTTATATCCAATTCGTTTTGCTTCTTTGTTTGCTTGCATTGCATAAGGTCTCGCAGTATCCGCTTCTGCCTGCCATGAACCTAATGGTAAATCGAAAGCTTTCCTTGTCAATGCATTCAGACAATCCACTTTGTCTGCTCCTTTCAAAGTGGGCAATATATTTTTCAGACTGTCAAATTCATGACGTATTTTTTTGGCATTATCATCTTGCGAAAACAACGGTTGAGAAAAACCAAGAATGGCAATTATCAAAATATACTTTCTCATAACAAAACCCTCATGCCGGTTTTAGTTTTTAATTGATGGATAGAAGTTACGAAAAGAACGGCAATCGGATAATCGAAAATAATATGAGGATTTGCTGGTACTAAGCCAGAATGGGTGGAGGCACTATTGGGTTGGCGACTGACGGTAAAAAATGGGTGAAGTGAATAAAAAGCAGGGTGCTTATTAGTTATTGAATTGAAGAAGACTCTATCGCTTTTATCTTTCCTGATTTTTTGTCCTGGATAATACCAGCTACAAAAAAATCCTCTTTCTTTAGTTCGGGTGGCAGATTAATAGTTGTTGTTGCCTCCTTAGCTGATACAGGCAGGTAAAAAATTTCTCTTACTATATTAATATGATGTAATGTCCTTCCTTCGTTTTCTCCACGTTTTATTTTGTTTGTGGCCATTTTTTGTACAAGAAGCAGGATAAGCTGTTCGTCTTTTGAATTGCTGCCTTCGGTTGAATAACTCAGTTCAATCTTTCCTGAATTTCCCGGATCAGTTTTCAATTTTATTGACGCTGCCGGTTTCTCATTCAGTTGTTCATCAATACTGCTGATCAGTTTGTTTTTATTTGAACCTGTAAATTCTTTTTCACCATTTACAATCGCCTGGGGCGTATAAATGGAATTCAACCGGAAAATATCGGAATAGTATTCCTGTCTTTCAGTAAATAATGCATTACTGAAAATATCTTTCCAGCCAAGCTTGTCCCAATAGTCAACGTGATAAGCAAGCACCAGCACATTTTTATCATTATACTTTTTCTGAATTTCCTGAAGCGCTTCATCAGCAGGTGGGCAACTGGAGCAGCCTTCGGATGTAAATAATTCCACCAAAGCAAAACCAGGTTGATTTGAAAGTTGCCCTTTTTTTATTTTTTTATACGAAAAGGATATTGTCAGGATGGATATAACAAATACAGAGAAGGGCAGAATAAATTTCATATTGTGAATTTTCATAACCACGAAACCGAAACAGTGTCATATATATGACAACTGTTTGCGTCTAACGCTGCATCAACGATGTTTTGAAAATCAGGATGAAAATTTTATTACTGATTTACTACCCTGTAAACCGGGTACCGCAGGTAATCGGGTTCAAACCAGGGAGAGTTTTCAAACACAAAATTCAATTGAGCTCTTCCGTTTTTTGCAAAAGCTGTATCGGCAGCTCTTTTTTGATCCAGCTTATTTTTCAAATCAGTATTTTTTTTCAGGTAATCACCGGCAATGTCTTCAAAGTCGTATCCAGAATATCCTTCTTTCTGTCCAAGTATTGCATCAAAAAAATTCCAAGAGAAATAAGAGTCTTCAGCAGTGGGTTCGAGAGTTTCAATTAAAAAACGATTGGCTGACTGATTCATTGGAATATAGTAATCACCCTTTTTGAATTTTATCTTTTGAATTGAAACACCCGTTTTCACATCGCTGTTGATATGGTGCATTTCATATTGGCGGGGAGAGGTTTTGTAATCATCAATCCGGTACATTTCCACATCTATGGTCGTATCTTTTTTCAATTGTACCATTTCCACTTTATTTATTTTTAGCAAATCAATTACTGTCCACCAGCCCTGAGGAATGATATACGCCGTTGGCTTTTGTATAAATGTTTTCGGATTATAAAAATTATAAAAAGGAATTTCTTTTTCGTAAGGTTTGGTTCTGTCGTAAAACAATCTTGGCAAACCTGAAATATCACTTGGTTTGCGTAGAGCGGCAAATCCTTTGTAAATTCTTTTTGATGATTGGGTTCTGTCAACAGCCCAGCTCAAAGGAAATTCTGTTTGTGTTTTTACCGATAATTTGGTTTGATCCCTTAGTTGTTTTATGGTTGTGCTGTTCTTTGATGTAAAATCAATAAAACTTTTCATCAGTTCATAAGTAGCTTTTACTCTCTGATCATAAGGTTTCAACATATGGGTTTCTGCAACAAAAGAAAACGTATGCCAGAGAGCAGCATAACCACTGCTGTAACGTGGCCCTTCAATGAATTCGGGCCAGCCACTATCAGGAGTATCACCAAAAGCATTTACATAAGGAATTAGATCAAATCCTTTTTCTTTCATATTGGCATAGAGGCCGGGTTCAAAATTTTTATTCAGAAAATCTCCCAGCACACCTCCCAGTTTATTATGCTGTGTACAAATAAGTGTCATAATATGCTGGTAGTCGGCGCCGTCGCTTACATGGTTATCCAGAAAAATATCGGGATCGGTTAAATGAAATATTTCTGCAAAGGCCCTGGCTTCTTTTGAATCGCATTTAATAAAGTCGCGGTTAAGATCAAGATTCTGGCTGTTACCACGGAAGCCAAATTCTTCCGGGCCATTCTGATCCACACGATAATTGGCACTTCGGTTTAAGCATCCGCCGATATTATAAACTGGAATGATGGCAAGAACGATATTTTCCGGAAGTTTTATTTTATTAATGACAACGTCTCTGGCCAGAAGCATACAAGCATCAATGCCGTCCGGTTCACCAGGATGAATGCCATTATTAATAAGAATAACCCTTTTATTATTTTTCCTGATGTTGTCAAAATTGTAATCGCTGTTATTAGCAACTATGATTAGGTGCAATGGATAACCTGCATCTGTCATCCCCATTGCAAACATTTTTATTTTGCCAGATTGTGCATCCAACTTTTGCCACCAATCAATAATTTCAGAGTAAGTGGGGGTTTGTGTGCCGTTACTTTTTTCAAAAACTGTAGTGATGGTTTGTGCAGTAAGAAAATTAATAAAAAGCAATGCAAAGAAAGTAAGCAGTTTTCTCATGATTGTTATTTAAGTAATAAAAATAAAAAAGGTCCCGAAACTTCGGAACCTTTCAAAATAATTTATTCTAAAAATATCTTTAGCTTAATTTGTTTAATTTTTTTGCCAGCTTGCTTTTAAGGTTGGCGGCTTTGTT
>JAHEZE010000152.1 GCA_023251235.1 Sphingobacteriales bacterium
GCATTCACCCATTGTAGGTAATGGCCCTCCGGCACTCTTTTAATTGATTCTTTCGGCATCGTTTTTTCCTTCATCAGTTTTGTTGGCAGCAATCTTGGATTATCGCCATAGCAATCCAGCAATAATTTTCCTTTAGTTCCTACAAACAAAACTCCACCATCCCAATTGCCAAATGCTTCATCTGGCAAAAGTTCATCAGGCCGTTCGGGTAATAAACCACCATCATGCCATGAAACTTTGATATTCCCTTTGCCATCTGTTCTTGGATAGTTCAGGTGAATGATAGATGAAGCAGGACAGGCATCAGGATTTTGAGTATCATTCCACATTTCTCTCCAGAGTGTAGCTACACTGCATTCTACTGAATCCGGGTAAAGAATTGGAAGGATGCGATAAATCGGATCCATAATATGACAGGCCATATCGCCCAATGCACCTGTACCAAAAGCCCACCATCCACGCCAGTTAAAAGGGAGGTACGCAGGATTGTAATCAATTTTTTTTGCCGGGCCTAACCACAGGTTCCAATCCAATTCTTTGGGTACTTCATAATTTCCTGTAGGTGTGGGAATACCTTGCGGCCACACAGGTCTGTTGGTCCATGCATAGGCAGTATGCACATCACCAATCATCCCGGCATCAAACATTTCTTTCGCTTTTCTTACCCCATTGTTGGAACCACCCTGGTTACCCATCTGCGTTACCACCTTATATTTTTTTGCACCCTCTGTCAGCATCCTTGCTTCGTATATATCATGCGTTAAAGGTTTTTGAGTATATACATGTTTGCCCAATTGCATGGCCGCCATAGTGGCCACCGCATGAATGTTATCGGGAGTAGAAACAGAACATGCATCAATATTATTTTTTTCTTTGTCCAGCATTTCCCGGAAATCTTTATAGTAGGTTGCATTTGGAAAACTCTTTCTTGAAGCAACGGCCTGCCTGTCGTCAACATCACAAAGTGCTACAATATTAACATTGGGGCTTTTTGAAAACTCAGCCAGGTCACTTTGTCCTTTTCCTCCTGCTCCAATACCGGCGATTCTTAGTTTATCACTCGGTGCAATAAACCCACGACCCATTACATGACGGGGAACAATAAAGAAACCGGCTCCGGCTACCGTTGTATTACGGATAAATTTTCTTCTTGATTGATTACTCATAAATTAAATTGTTTTAAAAATAATAGAATTAGTTAGAATAAAAACTAAAATGGGTTGTATTCATTCAAGAAACTGTCATTAATTGTTAGTAACCACGAACAACGAAGACTTCGTCATTGCGAGCGGCAATGTTTCTGAATCATAAAGAGCGGAGTCAAAGCGAAGCAATCTGAAAGTTTAATATTATCCAGATTGCTTCGCCATTAAAATTAACTCTATTCAAACAACCTGCTATGGCTCGCAATGACGCAGTTCATACTGCTTTAATCTATTTTCAACCATTCAATTCGTTTATTTTAAATAACCTCAAAAAATTATTTTCCGTCAAAGCTAATGCACTCTTTTAATTCTTTTTCAGAATAAGCAAGATTATATTGTTTCAACACCTCAGGCGGTACTCCATTCCATTGGGTAGGAGAGTTGCCGGCATAACCAATATCCTTTACTCCAATTTGCGAAGTATAAAAACCGGTTGCTACCATATCCCTCATGTTACTGAAGAAAGCAACACCCTGTTCCAGGCCGTGTTTTACATTTCCTTTTTTGATTTTATTTCCATTGTCATCTGTGTATTCTATTACAGGATAAGCAATATCATCCACCACTTCCAGTTGCTGTTTAGTATCACAATCTTTAAATGCTTTCCCAAAGCGGTTCATACAATGAACATCCAGCCAGCGAAGACCGCCACGCAATGGAGTTTGATAATCAGGCATATCTTTTACAATAAACTCAATAAACTCCGGAACTTTGGCATCGGTGGCACTGCCACTTATTTCATCAGCCGGTATAATAATATCACACAGAACAGCAATGGTTGCCATTTCATGTTCCGTAAAGAACTTTTCCATATCAAGAACCCGCTTTTCATTTTTAATTTCATCCGGGTTGCGATCCAGATTGAAACTTGGTTCAGGAACAATCGCTTTCTTGTCATCTGTTGTATTGCACCCGGCAATAACTGCTGGAATTGCAACAGCACCGGTTGCCAGAATTTTTAATGATTTTCTTCTATCCATAAAAAAGATTTCAAATTTTAGATGTTGATCAGAGAATAGAAACAAAAAACGGAGCGTCGCAACAAAAGTTTAATCGGGGCGATGCAGCCGACTTACAAATTATTTTTTTTCATTTCATCAACAATGTGTTCACTGGCTCTCATACTTAAAGCAAGAATCGTCCAGGTAATATTTTTATCAGCCTGTGAAGTAAATGCAGCGCCATCAACCACAAACAGGTTTTTGCAATCATGTGCCTGGTTCCATTTATTAAGCGCTGATTTTTTTGGATCATTTCCCATTCGTGCCGTACCTCCTTCATGAATAATTTCACCCGGCTTTGCAAGACCCCATTGATTACTTTCATTATCATCAGCGCCCCAGGTTATTACGGCGCCCATGTTATGCATTACTTCTTTAAAAGTTTCTTTCATGTGCTTTGCCTGTTTTATTTCATAGTCACTCCATTTTACATTGAATTTTAAAACAGGTATTCCAAATTTATCAACAACCTCCGGATCTATTGCACAATAATTATCTTCTCTGGGTATTGCTTCACCACGACCGGCCATTCCCACCCCGGCACCAAAGAAGAATCGATAATCTTCTTTCAATGATTTACCATATCCGCCGGGCTTTCTTTCATTACCATGAACGGCGTATTTTCCATTCATAGATTCAATACCTCCCATAAAGCCATAAGCAGGCTGACTGAAGCCCCCCCAATATTCCACATGATACCCACGGGGGAAATCAAGTTTTTTATTATCCAGCCACCAGGGTGAATAAATATGCATGCCACCAACACCATCTTCATTATATCTTTTGCGGTCAAACAAAGTTGGAAGATAACCACCCAGTGCTGCGCCGGTTGAATCATGCAAATATTTTCCAACTACATTACTGGAATTTGCCAATCCATTCTGATGTGTCGTGGATTTTGAATTTAATAATAACCTTGATGATTCACAGGCACCTGCAGCAACAATTACCACCCGACCAGTAACCTGATACTCCATCATATCATCTTTATTGATATAAGATACTCCGGTAGCCAGTCCTTCTTTATTGGTAATAACTTCCCTTGCCATTGCATTGGCAATTACATCTACATTCCCGGTTTTTAAAGCGGGATAAACTAAGACATTACTTGATGAAAAATCTGCCTTGGCAGCGCTGCAATTACGGCCACATTGTGCACAGAAAAAGCAGGCATTTCTTTCTGTTGTGCTTTCAATTTTTTTTGTGAGAATAGAAAGTCGAGAAGGAATAACTTTTACATTCGTTAGTTCTGCTCCACGTTTTATCATCAGTTCATGTAATCTTGGTTTTGGGGGAGGAAGAAAATAACCATCCGGATCATTCTCTAATCCTTCGTTTGTACCAAATACACCGATCAATTGATCAATCTTGTCATAATAAGGTTTAATGTCATCATAACTGATGGGCCAATCATCACCCAAACCATCAATACTTTTTCTTTTAAAATCTCTTGGGCCAAAGCGAAGTGAAATTCTTCCCCAGTGATTCGTTCTTCCTCCTAACATTCTTGCACGCCACCACAGCCAGTCAGTTCCTGCTTCTTTTGTATAAGGCTCACCATCGAGTTCCCAACCACCATAGCAAGCGTCAAAATCTCCAAATGGACGGTACTTGGTAGAGGCACCGCGACGGGGACTATCCCATGGATTTTTTAATTGCGTAACATTTTTTTGCGGATCGTACATAAACCCTGCTTCCAGCAGGCAAACTTTTAATCCGGCTTTTGATAATACATAAGCCGCCATTCCACCGCCGGCACCTGAGCCCACAATCACTGCATCGTATTGTTTTGCCTGTTTCTTTATCTGAAGATCACCCATAATTTCAATCGTTTTATTATCGGAGTCCAATTTACAGGAATCAATTGTACTAAGCTGAATATTTGTAAAAAAAATTCTTCACAGTTTCATTTACATCAAACTAAATTCGTTAATAAATTACCTGTACTTGAGATGAAGAAATCAGTTATGCTATTAAGCTTTCTTGTAAATATGTTTCATGGAAAGGCACAGAAAAGTGTTTATGATTCATACCCGGAATATAAAGGGACTGACCTTGGTTTAACATATTCGTCGTCGTCTTCCTTATTCAGAATATGGGCGCCAACAGCAGACAATGCTCAACTTTTACTATTTAATAAAGGAGTGGAAGGAGAACAGACTGGCTTATTGAATATGAAAAAAGATATAAATGGAACATGGATTACAAAAATGAATG
>JAHEZE010000082.1:0-2222 GCA_023251235.1 Sphingobacteriales bacterium
TTAATAGCGCTAATAAGGGAAAAGTGATCAGCGAACCGATTGATGGAGTTTCTGGTGTTTATGTATTGAGAGTAGACGACCAGGCAACAACACCCCAAACAGTCAATATTGAAGAGCAAAGAAAACAGCTACGTGATAGTAAAAAGCAAAACTCCAGATTTACCAGCCAGCCGGTTATTATTCTTCGCAAACAGGCGAAGATAAAAGATAACAGAAGCAACTTTTATTAATAACTTATGATAGAAAAAGCGCAAAATCGTTCTGCTATTAGCGGGACGGTTTTTTCTATCGTAATTCGTAAGACAAAGACCACCAGCTTTTTTAATTTTGTAAAACATTATGGCAGATACATTAATAAACAAAGTAGCAGAAAGCGGGTTAATAACCCTTGATCTGGAAAAATATGTTCCTAAAGGAGAAACAGAAGTTTTTGACCTGAAAGATTTTCTTTTTATGGGAATGATATTGAAAGAAAAAGATTTTCGCGAAGCACTGAAAAAACAGGATTGGGAAAAATTCAGAAATAAAAACGTAGCCATTACATGTACTGCTGATGCCATTATCCCGGTATGGGCCTACATGCTTATAACATCATATCTGCAGCCGATAGCAAACGAAATTGTGTTGGGAAACAAAAAAGATTTATATAAGGCGATTTTTCTTAAAAATATTTCTTCTATTAACGCCAAAGATTTTTCAGATAAAAAAATTGTAATTAAGGGCTGCGGCGATACCCCCATCGACGACTTCGCATATGCCGAAGCCACCAGGATATTGATGCCGGTTGCAAAAAGCATTATGTACGGCGAGCCCTGCAGCACGGTGCCGGTTTTCAAAAAGAAATAATCAACAGGAATTCAATTTTCGTCTTTAACCCGGAAAAATTTAACTTAACAGGCTAAAGCGACCGGGTGCATGAAGAGGCGATACCTTTTTTTATTAATAGGACTATTGATTATTGCAGGAGGAACAATCTTGATTTCTTCGGCGAAAAAAGGAATTGGAAACAGGGAGCGGCTTCCGGACATAGTAGATTTTAATCTGCACATCCGGCCAATTCTTTCTGATCGTTGTTTTAAATGTCATGGACCCGATGCTAACAAAAGACAAGCACACCTTCGGTTGGATATTGCTGACAGCGCCTTTGCAGCGCTTAAAAACAATCCCGGCCTTCATGCTCTCGTTCCCGGCGATGAAAAAAATTCTCAGGCCTATGTAAAAATTTCTTCTTCGGACACTTCGGAGCTCATGCCTCCCCCATCATCTAATCTTAAGCTTACCGCATTTGAAATAAAACTTATTGGGAAATGGATAAAACAGGGAGCTGTTTATAAACCACACTGGGCCTTAATTCCACCACAAGAGCAAAAAATTCCGGAAACAAAAAACAAATGGGCGAAGAATGAAATAGATCATTTTGTATTAGATAAAATGGAATCAAAAGGATTGTCGCCAAACGAAGAAGCAGACAAAGAAAGATTACTGAAAAGGGTTTGCTTTGATTTAATGGGCCTGCCCCCTACAATCGAAATGCAGGAAAAATTTCTTAACGACAAATCTGCAAACGCATACGAAAAAATTGTTGATGAACTTTTAGCCAATTCGCATTATGGAGAAAAGATGGCGGTGCAATGGCTGGATGCAGCAAGATATGCTGACAGCCACGGCTACCAGGATGATGGATTAAGAACCATGTGGCCGTGGAGAGATTGGGTGATTCATGCCTTCAATGAAAATTATTCCTATGAAAAATTTGTTACCTGGCAATTGGCAGGAGATCTTTTTCCCAACCCCACAAAAGAAATGCTGCTGGCTACAGGATTCAACCGGAATCATAAAATAACACAAGAGGGCGGAGTGATTGATGAAGAATACCGGCTTGAATATGTAACTGACAGAACCAATACATTCGGAAAAACTTTTCTTGCCATGACGATTGAATGTGCAAAATGCCATGACCATAAATTCGATCCGATTCCGCAAAAATATTATTACAGCATTTTTTCTTTTTTCAACCAGTTAAACGAAAAAGGTTTGCAGGGAGATATAACCCTTGCTTCGCTTGGTGATCCCCCGAACATGAAAATCACGACGGAGGATGTAAAAAATATTTTACAGTTCATCAACAAAAAAGATACTGCGCCGGTTGTAGTGATGATCATGAAAGACAGCAATGTCATCCGCCCCACACATATTTTAAAAAGAGGAGTGTATGATCAACC
>JAHEZE010000082.1:2322-13916 GCA_023251235.1 Sphingobacteriales bacterium
TTGTGGGAATCTTCCACATCGGGTCGGGGTCAGTTGGCAAAATATGTACAGGATCATGATGACAAACTTTATCGCCGCGGTATGTACACGTTTATTAAAAGAACAGTACCCCCGCCATCCATGCTTACATTCGATGCGCCAAACAGGGATCAGTGCGAAGTAAAAAGAGCCAGGACAAACACGCCGCTGCAGGCATTGGTTTTATTAAACGATCCACAGGTACTGGAAGCGTCGAGGGTGCTGGCAGAAAGGATTTCAAAAGAAAATTTATCTGACGAAGAAAAAATTCAGAAAGCATTTCGCCTGATCATTTGCAGAAAACTTAAAGAAAAAGAAGAAGAAATGTTGTTGACTTATTTTAATGACGTAAAAAAAGAAATGCAGCAAACACCGGCAAAAGCAGAAAGCTTCTTGAAAGCAGGGGAATATAAACATGAGGAGATCGCAGACAAAGCATCAGCTGCAGCATTGATGCAGGTGATACATACAATTTATAATATGGAAGAAGCCATCACTAAATCATAAATTATGGCCAACGAATTTTTTAATCATCGCATGAATATTACCCGCAAACATTTCCTGGGTAAAATAGGACTTGGAATTGGAAGTGTGGCACTGGGCTCATTGCTTGTAAAAGATCTTTTTGGAAACGGAACAGAAGAATCCTTTCCACCGGTTGGCCTTCCTCATTTTGCTCCCAAGGCCAAACGCATCATTTATCTTTTTCAAAACGGCGCCCCGTCTCAATTAGAAAGCTTTGACTACAAGCCACAACTAAATGTTATGCTTGGGCAGGATCTTCCGGCATCTATCAGAATGGGACAACGATTGACAGGCATGACTGCCGGCCAGGATAAATTCCCGATGGTGGGTTCAAAGTTTGCATTTAATCAACATGGACAATCGGGTACCTGGATTAGTGAACTGTTTCCAAACATTGGAAAAATTGCAGATGATATCTGCGTAATAAAAACTATGCATACGGAGGCCATCAATCATGATCCAGCGCTTACGTTTATGCAAACGGGTGCACAACAGGGCAATCGTCCCAGCATGGGCGCATGGATGAGCTATGGACTGGGAAGTGAGAATAAAAATTTACCGGCGTTTTGTGTTTTGCTTTCAAGAGGAAAAGGAAATGGCCAGGGAGTTTATTCAAAACTATGGACTAATGGCTTTCTTGACAGCATTCACCAGGGAGTACAGTTCAGCAATAGCGATGAAAGAGTTTTATATCTAAACAATCCGGAGGGAGAAAATAAAATGGACCGAAGAAAAATGCTGGATGAACTAAGCCTGTTGAATGCAATGTCGTATGAAGAATTCGGAGACCCGGAAATAAAAACAAAAGTGGAACAGTATGAAATGGCATACCGCATGCAGACCGCCGTACCCGAGCTTACTGATTTATCTAAGGAGTCCGATCAAACAATAAAAATGTATGGCCCCGAATGTTTAGTGCCGGGAACCTATGCGGCCAATTGTCTTTTAGCAAGAAAATTATCAGAATCAGGAGTAAGGTTTGTTCAACTGTATCACCAGGGTTGGGATCAGCACGGTAATCTTGTTGGAGAAATGCCCGGACAGGCAAAAGATACAGATCGTCCTTCTGCAGCATTGGTCATGGATCTTAAACAAAGAGGATTGCTGGACGAAACACTGATTATCTGGGGCGGAGAATTTGGAAGAACTAATTATTGCCAGGGCCAGTTAACAAAAGAAAATTACGGAAGAGATCATCATCCCCGTTGTTTTTGTATTTGGGTTGCCGGAGGCGGAATAAAACCCGGCTACTATGGAGAAACGGATGAGTTTGGATACAATATTGTAAAAGACCCTGTTCATGTAAACGATTTTCATGCCACCATTTTACATCAAATGGGATTCAACCATGAAAAATTAGTGTACAAACATTTGGGCAGACGTTACCGTCTTACCGATGTAGCAGGAAAAGTCATTAATGGAATTATTGCATAAAAAGCCAGCATGAAATCTTTCCAGCGAATTTCTTCCAATATTATTTTTTTTATCCAGGTGCTGCTGGTGTTTTTACTTTTTTTCCAGGATAAAGTTTTTTTACCGGCCTGGCTGCAAACGTTTGGCCGCATGCATCCCATGATGCTGCATTTTCCCATTGGATTATTGGGAATGTCTTTTTTATTGTGGATCATAAAAAAGAAAATTGATGAACATTCATTTAATACCATATTTCTTTTTTCATTACAGCTAACAGCCCTGGCCGCCTCCCTTACAGCATTAATGGGATTCTTTTTATCCAAAGAAGAAGGATATGATTCTTCCACCCTATTTGTTCACAAAACATCGGGAGTGCTGCTGAGTTTTTTTTGCTCTGCATTGTTATTGCTCTTTCAATATTTTTCAGAAAAGAAAAAACTGTTTACGGCTTCAATCATCACTTCATCTGTTCTTTTACTTATTGCCGGAGATTTTGGTGCCACGCTTACTCATGGCAAAGGATATGTATGGCAACCACTAAGAAAAGAAGATGATACTAAAGAAGAAAAGATTACCGATAGCAGTTCTTTGTTCAGCGCCGCCATCAGGCCTGTTTTGAAAACAAAATGTTTTTCCTGCCACAACGAAAGAAAAGCAAAAGGAGAATTGATCATGACATCGGAAGAAAAAATTATTGCAGGCGGAAAGAATGGCCCCATCTGGATTGCCGGGGATGCATTAAAAAGTCATATCATACAAAACATCAATCTTGGAGAGGATGAAAAAAAACACATGCCTCCGAAAGGAAAACCCCAACTCAGTCCTGAAGAAATTCAACTTCTTTATTCATGGATACAAAGCGGCGCAGATCTGAAAAAGAAATTGAAAGATTATTCCGAAGCTGATTCGCTGAAAATCCTTGCAACAAAATTTATCCAGTTGCCGAAAGAGGAAGGAGAACAGGAGAAAAAATATTCTTTCGCTGAAGTGTCAACAGCCACCATTGAAAAAATAAACGATCCTTTTTGCGATCTGTCTCCCCTATCTCAAAAATCACCTGCCCTGCAAGCTAATTTTTTTGTCAGAGAAAAATTTAACCGGAAAAAACTGGAAGAACTTTTAAAAGTTAAAGAACAACTGGTGATCCTTGATCTTGGAAATATGCCCGTAACAGACGCTGACATAAAAACAATTTCAAAATTCGCCAATCTGGAAAAACTTATACTTAATAATTCAGAGATAACCAACAACGCTTTTGAAGAGCTGAAACAATTGAAAAAACTAAGATTGCTTTCAGTAGCCGGAACAAAAATTGATAAGAATGCAGGGCCAGTGATTGCAAGGCTCGACTCTTTAAAAGAAATTTTTATCTGGAATACTAAAATAACCGCAAGCGATGCAACAAATCTTCAGCAACAATACAAAAAAATTAATTTTAATACAGGTTATATTCCCGACGAAAAAGAAATACTTGCCCTGACACCACCTGAATTAAAAAACGAATCGTTTGTATTGGCCCCAAACGAAAAAGTAGAATTGAAACATCATATTCCCGGAGTATTGCTCAGGTTCACTACAGATGGAACAATGCCCGATAGTACTGCATCAACAACCTTTACTTCGCCATTTACAATTAACGGGTTTACCATTGTAAAAGCAAGAGCTACAAAAGCCGGTTGGTACAGCAGCCCGGTGGTGGAATATTCTTTTTTTCAAAAAGGAATTCAACCGCAAAAAGCCGAATTGATAAACCCAACAAACGAAAGGCATAGAGGAGATGGCGCCACAACATTGATTGATGGGAAAAAGGGGACCCCGGAAAATACTAATGATGAGGCCTGGCTGGGTTTCAGGGAACAACCTTTTTCTGCCATGTTTTATTTTGATCAGCCACCTTCTGTGAACAGTATTTCTATCAGCTATGATATCAATGTACCAGCCTTCCTTATGCCGCCGGTGGAAGTGGAAGTGTGGGGTGGCAATGAAAAGACAAAAATGAAAATGCTTAAAAAAATAAATCCTCTTTCAGTAACCAAAGAAGAAATGAATGCAGTGAGGGTTGAAGGATTAAAAATTGACATACCTGCATCGAATTATAAATGTTATAAAGTAGTTGCAAAAAACATTTTGAAACTTCCACCCTGGCATCCCGGAAAAGGAGAAAAAGGCTGGGTGTTTATTGATGAAGTTTTTTTTAATTAAAAACAAGTTTTATGAAAAGAAAAGAATTTTTATACAACAGCTCAATGCTTTTTGCAGGCAGCATGATTGCTAAAGAAAAATTGTTTGAAATAAGAAATGATGAAATCATTTATGGCCAGAATGAAAAAAGGTACAAGCTGGAGAAGGATTGGGTGAAGGCAGATGCTTCTTCATTGCCAGTAAACGATTGCCATGAAATGGTGCAGGATACACAGGGAAGAATTGTATTGCTTACCAACGAGACAAAAAACAATGTCATCTTTTTTGATAAAAAAGGAAATCTTTTAAAAACATGGGGACATGATTTTCCGGGAGCACATGGTCTTACAATTTGCGGAGAAGATGAACAATTGTTTTATGTAACCGATACTGTAAAGAATCAATTTTACAAAACAACCATCGACGGAAAAGTTTTACAAACCTGGAATTATCCTGCTGAAACAGGAAAATATACAGAAGCAAAACAATTTGTTCCTACAGAAACAACCATCACAAAAAGTGGTGAAGTGTACCTTGCTGACGGATACGGGTCACAATTTATTACTCACTATGACAGCGATGGAAAAATAAAAAACATTTTTGGCGGAAGAGGTGATGGAGAAGAACACTTTAATAATGCTCACGGCATTACGATTGATTATCGTACCAATCCGGAAACGCTAATCATCACCGATAGAACAAGATGTTGTTTCAAAAGATTTTCAATGAACGGAAAATATATAGAGACTATTTCTTTGCCCGGGGCCTGTGTCTGCCGCCCGGTAATTAAGGGAAACTATCTGTATGCTGCAGTACTTCGTTCGCCCAACCTTGATAATGTAAATTCCGGGTTTGTGATCATACTCAATAAAGAAAATAAAGTGGTTTCCGTTCTTTGTGGATCAGAAGCGGCTTATGAAGGAGAAAAGCTGAAACCATTTTATCAAACCAACCAGTTATTCAAACATCCACATGATGTGTTAGTGGATGACGAAGAAAATCTTTATGTCTGCCAGTGGAATTCAGAGAAAGTATATCCTTATAAATTTATTCCCGTTCCATAGAATTTTTTTCACAGAAGAATAAGAGATACGGTTTTTCAACCAGGGATTTAAAACCATCCTCGCCTCCTGAACATTACAAGCATCCAGATAGGAATAAAAAGCATAATGGCAACGGCGCCAAAAAAACCATAAGGATTATGTAACCAGGGAATACTTTCAAAGTTCATTCCGAAAACACCCCCAATAACTGTTGCGGGAGCTAACAAACAGGTTACAATGGCCATCACCTTCATCACTTCATTCATTTTAAGATTTACGTTGTTAATATAAAGATCATGCATGTTGATCATCATATCCCGGTAGTTTTCGGTCAGGTCATGTGCCTGTATAATATGGTCATACACGTCTTTAAAATATTTGGTTGTGCTGTCGTCCAGCAAATCACTTTCGCTGCGGATAAAACCATTAATCAGCTCACGGACCGGGGCTGTATTTCTTTTCAGTACAATAAGTTCTTTTCTTAAACGGTTTATCTCAGCAAGGTTGCGGGTATTACTGCCACGAATTACTTCTTCTTCCAACGCCTCTATACTGTCACCCAGTTTTTCCATTACCAGAAAATAATGGTCAACAATCATATCGAGCATAGAATAACATAAGTAATCAGTTTTTCCCTGGCGTAAACGACTATTATTTAATTTTAATTTTTCACGTAAAAGATCAAAAACATCACGGCTCGGGTCTTCCTGGAAGCTAATCAGAAAATTTTTACCAACTACAATACTTAACTGTTCCTGCTCTACGGAATTAGTGGTATCGTTATAATAAAGCATATTCAGCAGGCAGAAAAGAACTTTTTCTATTTCGTCCATTTTCGGACGTTGGTTCATACTCAGAATATCTTCCTGGATCAGAGGGTGGATATTAAAATGATTGCATATTTTTTCTATATCTTCTTTACGTATTCCACCAATATTAATCCAGCTGATGGTGTCGGATTTATAAAACTCAAAACAATCTTCTACTGATTTCATCACCCTTACCCGGATTAATTCATTATTATAATCATGAACAGTAATGACAACTTCTTTTGCCTCTTCCCGTTTTTGGGAAATGGTGGGGTTTTGTTGTAATATTTCCCTTGTCCTGTGCGTACCGAATAAATTAAGCGGCACCAGGTAACGCAGGTATTTTTCCGGCTTTAGTTTTACATTCATAGCAACGGGAAGTTAGGAAAAGAATTTCATCTGTTCTTACACTATTAATAGAGAATCCGGTGGAATCATTTTTTCAAATGAAATATTAATTGCATCTTGGAAAATTAAATCTATATCATGCCCTCGCAAACTCAAAATTTTTCATTTCCCGCCAATAAGAGTAGTGAATTAATGAATGTCGCTTACGGAACTTTTTTGCAACTGGGGTGGGCGCCCAAATATGCCGGGGTTACAAAATTGGTTGGGTATACTCCCGGTTCCTGGAAAAATTATAAGCAGGAAATATTAATTGAAACTGCAAACGAAACGCTAACCGTAACCAGTACGATGATACATGGGGAAGGGTTTGATATGCTGGGGAAAAATAAAAAACACATACAGGAATTTATTACTGCATTTGAAAAGATAAAAGAGTCGGCACAGGAAGAAAACACGGTTTGGCAAAAGGCTATTGATCAATTGAAACAACAAACTATAGTTGCCGCTACAGAAGAAGCAAAACAAGCGCAGGAAATTGATAAAGTGATGAACCTGTCTGGCGGAAGCAAAACGATTACTTATGGAATCATCGGGATCAATGTAATTGTTTTTATCCTGATGGTGATCAGCGGGGTCAATTTCTTTGCCCCTTCCGGAATTGAAATAATGCAATGGGGGGCCAATTATAAACCCCTAACTGTTACTGGTGATTGGTGGCGACTGATCACCTGTGTGTTTGTACACATAGGCATCATTCATATTGCATTTAATATGTATGCCCTGTATATGGTGGGCATTTATCTGGAACCTATGCTGGGAAAAATAAAATACGCAGTAGCTTATTTGAGTACAGGAGTATTTGCAAGTATGGCAAGCATTATATGGCACGAAGCGCCGGTTCCCAGTGCCGGAGCATCAGGAGCAATTTTCGGGATCTATGGAGTTTTTCTTGCATTATTATTTACCAATCTTATTCCAAAACCAATGAGGAGAAGCTTGCTGCAAAGCATCGGCATATTTGTAGTGTATAATCTTGTTTATGGAATGAAATCAGGTGTAGATAATGCAGCGCATGCCGGCGGATTGCTCAGCGGTCTTGTTATCGGGTTTGTTTATTATTTCACCTTAAAAAAAGAAGAAGCAGAAAATAAAAAAAAT
Organism: Sphingobacteriales bacterium; assembly: GCA_023251235.1. GTDB lineage: Bacteria > Bacteroidota > Bacteroidia > Chitinophagales > Chitinophagaceae > VBAS01. The sequence continues at coordinate 9,818 of JAHEZE010000082.1, forward strand.
ACTGTGGCCATCATTATTGCCGTGGTTACAATTGCTGCTGCCTGGTACTACCTCGATAGTGTAAAAACTACTATCTCATCAAAAGAAAGAGAAAAAACGCTGAGTTTCTTAAAGGGAGTAAAATTTAAAGACGGAGAAAAATTCATTGAGAAGTACAATGAGTTTATTGAAATGCAAAACCGGGCCATTGCGCCGCTGGGCGACACCACAATAAGCAATGTGGAGATGGCAAAAAAACTAAATGAAGCAGGAGTTGGCGAATGGAATAAAGCCAAAGAACTGGTTAATGTGATGAAGAATTACGATGTATCCGAATCGGATAAAAAGAAAATAATGGTGATGGAAGAATATGTGCAGGACAGAAAAGAAGAAATAGCCATCATTAACCGGATAGCAGCAGAAGAAAAGCAGGAAGATTATCAGCAATTATCGGCTATAAGGGAAAAGATCAGTAAATTGGTGGGGAAGATGAATGAATTATAATAATTTTTCTGCCCTCTCAAGATCTTCAGGAGTATCTATCGCAATATTGATGTAACCGGTTTCTGCCATTTTAATTTTCACGCCATTTTCCAGATAACGAAGCTGTTCCAGTCTTTCAGTTTGTTCAAGTACAGATGGGGGCCATTGTGTAAAAGAAAGTAAAACATCTTTCCGGTATGCGTACACGCCTACATGAAGAAAATAATTGGGCTCACTGTTACGATCAAAAGGGATTATACTTCTGCTGAAATAAAGAGCATTGTTGTATTTATCTACAACCACTTTTACGTTGTTAGGATTAGCTGCTTCTTCTTTTGATATCTTTCTCATCAGCGAAGCCACTTTTACAGAAGGGTCATCAAATAAACGAATCAATTTTTCCAGGGGCTCTTTTTGAATGAAGGGCTCATCGCCCTGTACATTCACAATCACATCTGCATCCATTCCAGTAACCGCTTCAGCAATACGATCACTGCCACTTTCATGTTCCCTTCTGCTTATTAATGCCTTACCTCCATGTGATATTATTTCTTTGTAAATGGTTTCACTATCAGTCACCACAACTACTTCATTAAACAATCCCGTCCGAAGAGTATTCTCATATACATGCCGGATGATAGTTTTATTGCCGAGCAGCTGCATCAACTTACCCGGGAAACGGGTGGCGGCATACCGTGCGGGAATAAAAGCAACAAAATTCATAGATGGAAGTTAGTATAATCCGTTAATAACCGAAATGGAATCAACATCATTATTCCAGCTTCTGAAAAGGTTTTTTCAGTAATGAAATAAGATCCTCGTCTTTTTCATTAGGGTAATAACGGTCAAGGCCATAACGGATTTCTTTTGTGTCTAATTTTTTAAAAGTACCCAGCAGGCGATCCCATATAGAAAATACAGCTCCATAATTACTGTCAGTAAAAGGTTGCTTCCAATGATGATGCACTTTGTGCATATTGGGAGATACAAGAAAATAGCTTAAAGCAATATCCAGTTTTCCCGGCAACCGGATATTGGCATGAGTGAATGCGGTAGAAAGAATAAGTAGTGTTTGATAAATCATGACCGCATATACAGGTGCGCCGGAAACAAAGATTAATAACAAAAAAAAGACGCCCCTTAAAAAGCTATCGCCGGGATGATGCCGTAAACCAGTTGTCACATCCACATTATTATCTGTATGATGAATGAGATGAAATCCCCAAAGAACCCTTACTTTATGCATAACCAGGTGTACCAGCCAGCTACTGAAATCAAGAGCCAGCACAGCAATAGTAATTGTAAACAGGATATTTGCCCGAAACCAATACACAAGGCCAAATGAATTATTTCTGCCCCAGTCACTCAGTAAAACAATCAGCACCGCTAAAAAGGTATGAATGATAATGTGGATAACAGTAAAAACAAAATTTACAGAAGCATGGCGTAGTTTATTTTTTTTGTAATGCAGGGCTAACAGGGGAATAGCGCCTTCAATTATCCAGAAAAATAAGATTCCGCCAACAAGAAATGCAAACCTCTGCACAGGATGTTGTTCAAGGGCACTGAAATAATTGATAATCTGATTCCACATTAGAACATCAATTTACGAAGGAAATATTAAAAATTATGCCGGGTTGTTTTCAAACGATTCCAATAACTCAATTGCACGTTTTACTTCTTGTTCGGGAACCAATAGTTTAATGCCTCCGGTAATATTAGAAAGAAAGGGGATGGTGGTTACGGTATTTTCATCCTGAAGAAAGCAATTGATATCTTCCCCTTTTAACCGTCCCAAAATAATGTTTGCACTTATATAATCATCATATGAACGGACAGGAATAAGTTTCATAGAACCACGATTTAAATGATTAGAAAAAATTTTCGGGAAAATAAGAGCTATTAATAGTGGTTCTATTGATTCAGCATCAGCGGCATTACCAGCATCATCAGTTCTTCATTCTCGTCCTGTTCTGTGGGTTTGATAATGCCAGCTTTTGTAGGAGTAGATAATTCAATTTTAATATCATCGCTATCGGCAGCATTAAGCATTTCTATTAAAAATTTTGCATTAAAAGCAATGGTAAGATCTTCGCCGTCGTACCGGCATTTCATTCTTTCATCTCCTTCAAAGCTGAAATCTACATCCTGAGCCGTTAACTCCAGTTCACTGCCGGCAATAGCAAGCGCCACCTGATTAGTGCTTTTATTACTGAAAATGCTTACCCTTCGCAAAGCACCCTGAAAATCATTTTTATTCACTACCAGCTTGTAAGGGTTATCAGTCGGGATGACTACTTTATAATCCGGGAATCTTGCATCAATCAGCCGGCAGCTCATCTGTGTGGTACCATGTTTTACAAAAAGATGGTTGCTGTTGTAACTTATTGTTATTTCATCATCATTAACCGGCAAAGCGGTTTTTAAAAGGTTCAACGGTTTTTTTGGAACGATGAACGAATCATTCTTGGGGCAGCTTACATCCTTTCTTTTATAACGGACCAAACGATGGGCATCAGTAGCGACAGCCTGCATTCCTTTTTTATCCAGCTCAAAAAATACTCCGGTCATGGCAGGGCGCAGATCATCATTACTTACGGCAAATAATGTTTTGTTGATTGCAGTTGTAAGAGCAGCACAGGTGGTTTTGAAAGAAGTAGTATCATCCGCGGCAGGTTCTTTCGGAAAGTTATCAGGATTTTCTCCCATTACTTTATACTTGCCATTATCACTGGTGAGCTCGACTCCAAAATTTTTATCAATATTAAATGTCAATGGCTGATCGGGAATATTCTTCAGACTGTCCATAAGAATTTTCGCCGGAATGCAAACCTTTCCGCTGTCTTTAGCCTCAATATCCATTTGAATACGCATAACCGATTCCAGGTCAGTAGCCACCACGCTTAGCTTGTTTTTTTCCACTTCAAACAAAAAATCTTCCAAAATAGGGAGTACTGTGTTGGCATTAATAACGCCGGCTATTTGCTGCAGCTGCTTCAGTAAAGCCGAAGAAGAAACGATAAATTTCATCTTAAAAAGGTTTGTGGCGAAGCTAATGATTTTTAGGTTATAGCCAACAATTATAGAACCCCGGTGGATTAATAAATGGTTAACCGGGAGGCGTAATTTTGATATGAAATAATACCAATGCTCCATCAGAATTTGTTAACCAAAGAACAGGCGTATCAAAAATTAAAGTACTATTGTACTTACCAGGATCGCTGCCATAGTGAGGTAAAAGACAAAGCATATTCCTATGGGATGAGCAAAACAGAAGTAGAAGAATTGATCTCCAGACTTATTGAAGAAAATTACCTGAATGAAGAGAGGTTTGCTGTTCAGTTTGCCGGAGGTAAATTCAGAATGAAAAAATGGGGAAGAAATAAAATAAAAAATGAATTAAAGCAGAAACAGGTCAGCGAATACTGCATCAGGAAGGCAATCGGAGAGATTGACGAACTAGAATATACGGAAACTCTTGGCAGCCTGGCGGCAAAAAAATGGGCATCCATCAGGGGAACAGGAATAAATCAGTTTGTAAAAATGACGAAGACGAGAAATTTTCTTTTACAAAAAGGATATGAATCTGAAATCATCATGAAGGTATTAACAGAATTTATAAAAAAATAAAAGGCAC
>JAHEZE010000083.1 GCA_023251235.1 Sphingobacteriales bacterium
CATTCCATAAAATCAACCCTTCCACTTTTTCTGCCTCCGGATAATTCATATCCCATTCAAACTGGTTCATCCCTTTTTCCAGATCAATCTTGTCATCTTTTGATGAACCTGCCTGTCCGGTAGGCGGGGTTGAGAATGTTTTGATGGTCTTCCTGTTTTTATCTATTACTTCAACAGATAATTTAGTTGAGTCAGTTACATTCTTCATAAAAAAATTCATCACTACTCCATTGGGTGGATTCATTCCTGCATTTTTTAAGTCACCTCCACCAAAACGCCTGCCGCCGCGGCGTCCGCCACCGGGCATCAGGTAAGCAGGATTTACACTGAACACATGCAGGTTTCTATTCAACACATCCGCATTTTTTTCCTGCAACACCGTTAAATCATCCAATATATAAATGCTTCTCCCCTGTGTGCCTGCAATCAAATCATTATTCTTTATAGTAAGGTCAGTGATGGGAACAACCGGAAGGTTTAGCTGTAATGATTTCCAGTTGACGCCGTCATCATAGGAAATATACATGCCGTATTCCGTACCTGCATATAATAACCCTTGTCTTTTTCTATCGGCACGCAGGCATCTTGCAAAGTGCATGGGGTTAATTCCATTTACTATCAGCTTCCATGTTTTACCATAGTCTTCGGTTTTGTAGATATAGGATTTGAAATCATCCAGCTTATATCTTGTACCTACAACATAAGCGGCTCCTTTTTTATATGGATCCACTTCAATGCAATTCCACATAATAAATTGCGGACAATCTTTTGGAGTTACATTCTCCCAGTTCTTTCCTCCATCCTTACTTACATTTATTAATCCATCATCACTGCCTGTCCACAGTAAATCTTTCTCCACCCAACTTTCAGTTGCAGTAAATATGGTACAATAATATTCCACACTGGTGTTATCCTGTGTTATCGGCCCGCCACTGGATGCCTGTTTCTTTTTATCATTGGTAGTAAGGTCGGGGGAAATCATTTGCCAGGTTTTTCCTTCATCTTCTGTGGAGAAAAGATGATTACCTGCTGCATATAATTTTTTAGGATTATTGGGTGAAAAGAAAATAGGATAGTTCCATTGAAAACGATACTTAGCTGCATCAGCGCCTGCTCCCATATTATCAATTGGCCATACATTGATTGCCCTGCTTTCGCCGGTCCGGTGGTCATATCTTTGCATGGATCCCATATAATTTCCTCCATAAGTAATATCAGGGTTTGCAGGATCTGCGACTATGTATCCACTTTCACTACCGGCAGCATCTTCCATATCGGATGCAGTAATTGCAGACCCATAGGTTCTGCTTCTTATTCTAAACGCTCCATTATCCTGCTGCGGTGCCAATACACGATATGGAAATGCATTATCGGTACTTACACGATACGTTTGCACGGTCGGTTGATTTAAATAAGTACTCCAGTTATTGCCAGCATCAAAACTTACCTGTGCACCACCATCATCAGCCACAATCATTCTGTTTCCATCTTCGGGATCAATCCACAGATCATGATGGTCGCCATGCGGAGTATTAAGAGATTGAAATGTTTTGCCTCCGTCATTGCTACGCATAAAATTTACGTTGGGACAATACACCCGGTTTTCATTTTTGGGATCAACAAATACTTTTGTATAATACCATGCCCGTTGACGGATGTTATTATCACCACTTTGAAGCGTCCATGTTTCTCCACCATCCGCACTCATATATAATCCGCCGTCTTTATTTTCAAGGATGGTATAAATTTTATCTGTATTAGAAGGAGCCACTGCTACACCCACAATACCCCATGTACCTTTTGGCAAACCTTTATTAGTTGAAATATTTTTCCATGTTTCCCCTCCATCGGTACTTTTCCATAAACCACTTCCATCGCCGCCGCTTTCCAAACTATATGGTGTTCTTATTAATCTCCATGTACCTGCATAAAAAACATTTGGATTACCGGGCTCCATTACCAAATCACTACAGCCGGTTTGGTTATTTACAAAAAGTGTTTTCTTCCATGTTTTACCGCCATCCATAGTTTTAAAAACACCCCGTTCATCATTGGGTCCAAATAAATGTCCCATCACTGCCACCCAAACGATATCCGGGTTTTTCGGATGTACAACAATGCGGATAATATGACGACCCTCTTTCAGACCAATATTCTTCCAGCTTTTGCCACCATCATCACTGCGCCACATACCACCAAGACCTTCGCTAACATTTCCCCGCATGGTGTTTTCACCTTCACCAACATAGATGATTGTTTCATCAGATGGCGCCACTGCAACAGCGCCAATAGAACTTCCGAAATATTTATCTGAAATGTTATCCCAGTTATTTCCCCCATCTTTTGTTTTCCAGACACCGCCACCTGTGGCGCCAAAATAAAATGTGTTTTTATTTTTATAACTGCCGGTTGCAGCAGCACTTCTTCCACCACGGAAAGGACCAATTAATCTGTATTTTAGTTTTGAAAACAATTGTTCCTCTTCATTTACAACCGGAGCAGCCGGTTGTGCAGGCTTTGCCTGCCTGCCGGCAGGCAGGTTTTTTTGTGCAAACGAAATGACAGAAAAGCCAAAAAAGGCAATTAATAAAAATATTTTTCTCATGTGTTTTGGTGTTAAGAAAATGAATTTACGAATAGTTGAATAAGCCCGGCATGATTAATTAAAAAAAATGACAGCCGGTTAAAATTAACCGGCTGCCAGATACTATTATTGATTACATTTAAAAAGCTTTCAGCGCCGGGGCGCCAATCAATCCTTCTTTTTTAAGACCATCCATTACTGCCTTATCATACTTTTTAATTATTTGCAGATTGTCCTGGTCTTTCTTTTTTACATCCTGCTGCAGCACTTTCACCCTTTCTATCTGAAGGTTGGAAGGAGCCGCTTCCTGTCCACTCACTGCAGCATATATTTCTGTAATTTCTTCTCTTAATTTTTTTTCATCTGCAAAAATTGATTTTTGCTTGGTGGCCAGGCATTCTGACCTTAATTTTTCCAGTTCATCATTGTAGGCCTGCGTGGATTTTTTCAAAGCAGAGTCTGTTACTTTATTCAAATTATCTTTTATCAGTTTTTGTTTTGCATTAATAGTATCTACCACGGCTGCAAGCTGCTCATGCATTTTATACAATTCCATGGCCGTCTTGTATTGCAGTTTCCGGTCTTCTACAGAAAAATCTTTATTGGATACATCATGCACAACTTTCAAAGGTGAAGTATAAACAGAATCTCCCACTTTTAATTTCACTGTATAATCCCCCGGCAATACCATCGGTGCCAGGAAACTTCCGAAATCCATTTTTGTTCCCCCGGTTGCTACTTTAGGTGGTTTCATTCTCAGGTTCCAGCTTAGCATATTAATGCCTTTTCGTTTTGTTCCGGGTATTGACTGAACTAATTTACCGGCAGCATCATAAATTTCTGCTTTTACATCTCCGTTATTCAATCTTTCTTTTAAATAAAATTTAATTGGGGGGATTGAAACAGGGTTGGGAGCTAACCATCCACCGGTACTTGGAAATCCACCGCCACCAAACTGGCCCATGGTTAGCGTAAGTGTTGGCGTTGGAAATAATACAACATCTTTTTCAGCTATTTCTTTTTTCATGCTCCTCATTGGAGAAATATCATCTACAATCAGGATACCACGACCATGTGTGGCGATAACCAGGTCATGAGTAGTGGGATGTATTTGTATATCTCTTGCCAGTACATATTCCGGAATTTTATTTTTCATCCGGAACCAGTTTTGTCCTCCATCCAGCGTGGCAAATAATCCCATCTCCGTACCAAGAAATAATAAATCTTTATTTTTCCAATCCTCTTTTATTTTATGTGCAAAGCCCGTAAACTCCGTACTCTTCAGTAAGACCCATGTTTTTCCCATATCATTGGATCTGGCAACATAGGTCTTATGATCTCCGTACATATGATTATCAAAAGTGGCATACACTATTTTTTTATCAAACTGTGAGGGTTCAATACTGCTAACCCATGTATGCGCCGGAATACCGGCATTAGTATAATTAGCAGCAAGATTGGTCCATGTTTTTCCGGCATCCAATGTTAACTGGAGATTGCCATCATCAGTTCCCGCCCAAATCATTTTTTCATCGAATGGTGATTCTGCAATAGTGAAAATGGTACAATGATTTTCTGCCGTTGTATTATCGGCACTTAGCCCACCACTCTCTTCCTGTTTTTGTTTTTCTTTATCATTCGTTGTAAGGTCAGGAGATATTCGTGCCCAGTTTCTTCCCTGGTCAATTGATTTATACAGATACTGGCTGCTGATATAAAGATTTTTTTTGTTGGCAGCACCGAATACAATTGGGGTATTCCAGTTCCAGCGGGGCTTATCTTCTCCGGATGCTTGTTGTGGTTTTACTCCAACTGATTTTGTTGTTGCAAGATTAATCCGGTTTATTTCTCCACCCTGTGATTCAGCATAGGCAATACCCGGATTCAAAGGATCGGGTTGCACCCAAAATCCATCGCCACCATTTATTGCTTTCCAGTTGGCATTGCTGATTCCACCAGGAGCAGCAGAAGGGCCAACCCATGAACCATTATCCTGCAAGCCTCCATAAATATTATATGGTTTATTGTTATCCATCGCTACATGATAAAACTGACCAACAGGTAAGCACTGCACAAAATTCCAGGTAGCACCTCTGTCCAGACTTATATATACACCACCATCAGTACCGAGATAAAGCTGGCTGGTATTGTTTGGATTGATCCAGAAAGCATGCATATCACTATGTAGCCAGCCACCTTCATTATTTGCATCGGCAAAAGAATATCCGCCATCAACAGAATAAGAAAACGTAAACCCCGGACGATAAACCCGCTTCGGATCTTTTGGATCTATTTGTATGCAGGAAAAATAAAATGGTCTTGATACCACATTCATAGTGGCGCTTTGTTTCTTCCAGTTTTCGCCTCCATCAGCAGAAATATATAATCCGGTTTCATTTGATTCTACAATGGCAATAATATTTTGTGGTGCACTGGGAGCAATAGCAAATGCAATTCTTCCAAAGGGTTTAGGGGGAAGGCCGGATTTTAATTCTTTCCATGTCTTACCGCCATCAGTACTCTTCCACATACCACTTCCATTTCCACCGGAATTAAAAGCATATGGTTTTCTCCGAAACTCCCAGGTAGATGCATAAACGGTATCGGGATGCTGAGGATCAAAAGCCACATCCGCACATCCTGCATCTTCATTAATGTATAAAATTTTTTCAAACGATTTTCCCCCATCGGTTGATTTAAATAAACCGCGGTCTTTACTACTGCTCCATAATGGACCGGGAGCGGCAACATATACGATGTTGCTATTAACCGGATTGATAATAATTTTTGCAATGTGCTCGGTATTTTCTAATCCCAGTTTTATCCAGTTATCACCTGCATCAGTAGATTTATAAATACCATTACCGATAGAAACAGAGTTACGCATATTACTTTCCCCGGTACCTGCATAAATTATTTTTGAATTTTTAGGATCCAGCGCTAATGCACCGATACTCTGACAGTATTTATCAAAAATGGGAGTAAAAGATGATCCGGCATTTGTTGTTTTCCATATTCCGCCACCAGCTGTACCAACATAAATTGTTTTACCATCACTGGCTCCCTCAATAGCTGAGATACGGCCACTCATCGTTCCGGGGCCAAGCCAACGGGCTTCCATCATTCCAAAAGTGGAAGAGTTGATTTGCGTTTGTGCAAATGTATTTACAGATATAATTCCTGCAATAATGAATAAACTTAATCTCAAGAGAGATGCTTTTGTAATTCTCATAACAGTGGTATTAAATTTTCCGAAACAAAAAAGAAACCCCGATAAATAATACCGGGGACTTTTTTTATTTAAATAAAATTAATTTGAAGGTTTAAAGATTGCTTCGTCAACGGGTTTGTTTATTTCCACTTTGGTAACATTTAGTTCACCGAAAGGCAGACTGATCGACATAGCAATGATAATTCCTTCAGGAAGTTTTTGATAATTGCTCAAATTAGTTGTTATATCCGATTCCTGGCCATTTGCTTTTTGTTTTGAAATTGTTCTGATGACATGATAAGATTTGGGGTCTATGAATAATGACTCTGTTTTACCGGATTTAAAAGTTACCAGTAATTTAAAGCACTCTGTTCCATCCACATCATCTTTACCCACCAGTTCTACTGTAGTTCCTTTTTCTTTGAAATCAACCAATTCATCCTGGGCATCCAGTTCCTGTTGTCCTTCCTTTACATCTTCTTCGGTCAGCGGCTCGGGTTGTGTTTGTCCCTGGAAAGGCAAATAGTTCCAACCGGCTGTTGGGGTAATAATATTATAGCCATTCATTCCAGCCACAGCAATATCCTGGCGGCTTCCTTTTCCGTTAACAACAGTACGGACAACCTTTACATCGGCTCCTTGTACCTGCATAGCTCCCTCTTGTCTTATACTCGTCACTTTTCTCCATGCTTCCGCACCACCAATGGCATCAAGATGCTTAGAAATAATTTCATCAAGTGTTTGTGCCTGCAAAAAAGAAAATGCAAGAGTAGCTACCGATAATAATGTTAGCTTTAAATGTTTCATATTTTTTTATTTAGATTTTCAGAAATTAGAGGTCTAAATTAGTATTTAACAGGTTTCAGATTGTTTATTTTTTTATCAATCAAACAAAATTAGATATGAGCGGTTCTTTTTCGGTTACCGGAAATCTCGTAAATATCCAACAACAGACGATTTACCCGGCAGAAGTGGTTGTACAGGATGGGAAAATTGTCCACATCAAAGAACTGCAAACCACAAACCATAAACTACAAACTTTTCTCCTCCCCGGCTTTGTTGATGCACATATCCATATTGAAAGCTCCATGCTGGTACCATCTGAGTTTGCAAAGTTGGCCGTAGTACATGGTACGGTTGCAACAGTAAGCGACCCACATGAAATTGCTAATGTATGCGGAATGGCCGGAGTGGAATTTATGATTGAGAACGGAAGGACCGTACCGTTTAAATTCAATTTCGGGGCCCCGAGTTGTGTGCCTGCAACTGTATTTGAAACAGCAGGAGCGGCATTAAATTCAAATGATGTAGAAAAACTTTTAAAAAGAGATGAAATAAAATATCTGAGTGAGATGATGAATTTTCCCGGTGTGCTGAATGAAGATGAAGAAGTAATGAAAAAGATTGCTGCGGCTCATCGTTTATTAAAACCTGTCGATGGTCATGCCCCGGGCTTAAGAGGAGAAGAGGCGAAAAATTATATTGCTGCCGGCATTACTACCGACCATGAATGTTTTACAAGAGAAGAAGCGTTGGATAAATTGCAGAATGGAATGAAAATTATCATCCGTGAAGGCAGCGCCGCAAAAAATTTTGAAGCGCTGATTGATCTGCTGCACGACTATCCCAATCAAATGATGTTTTGCAGTGATGATAAGCATCCGGATAGCCTGGTCCTTGGTCACATTAATCAATTGTGTGCAAGAGCTGTAGCGAAAGGTATAAATGTATATAAAGTATTAAGGGCTGCCTGTGTAAATCCTGTCCTTCATTACAAATTAGATGTGGGCTTATTAAGAGAAGGTGATCCAGCTGATTTTATTGTGGTAAAAGATTTAAAACAATTTGGAGTAGTAAAAACTTTTATTAATGGAGAACTGGTGGCAGAAGATGGAAAGTCATTAGTCAGAAGTCCTGAGTCAGGAGTAATAAATAATTTTTCATGTAATAAAAAGAAGCTTGAAGATTTTGAAGTTAAACTCACGACTGACGATTCACGACTGACGATACCGGTTATTGAAGCTTTAGACGGCCAGCTCATAACCAATAAACTTTCTTTTGAACCTAAAATTTCAAATGGAAAAATTGTAAGCAATGTAGAAAGAGATATTTTAAAAATTGTAGTCGTTAACAGATATAACAATGCACCAGTCGCAAAAGCATTTATTAAAAATTTTCGTTTAAAGAAAGGAGCCATTGCTTCTTCTGTTGCACACGACAGTCATAATATTGTGGCAGTGGGTGCGGATGATGAAAGCATTTGCGGGGCAGTTAATCTTGTAATAGATAAACTGGGCGGTGTTAGTGCAGTTGCGAATAAAAAAGAAATGTTGTTGGCGCTTCCCGTTGCTGGCCTAATGAGTAATGAAGACGGTTACAAAGTTGCCGAAGCATATACCGCAGTTGATAAAATGGTAAAAGAAGAATTAGGTTCCTCTCTCTCTGCTCCTTTTATGACACTCTCGTTTATGGCATTGCTGGTTATTCCGCATTTAAAACTCAGCGATAAAGGTTTGTTTGACGGAGATCAGTTCATTTTTGTTTAAAGATTAATATCTTCCAACCCAATATTGTTGGAATGTCCTCGGATCACAAACTCGCAGCAATACTTTTTGCCGACATTGCCGGTTACACAGCGATGATGCAAAAAAATGAGCAAGATGCATTGGAATTGCTCAACAGATTCAAAGAGGTATTAGAAAATATTACTCCAAAATTTCAAGGACGTATTATACAATACTTTGGTGATGGTTGCCTGCTTGCCTTCGATAGTTCAACCAATAGTGTTGATTGTGCAATAGCATTACAAAAAACATTCAGCGAAATTCCTGCTGTACCGGTTCGCATTGGCTTACACCTGGGTGATGTTATTTTCAGAAATGAAAATGTTTTTGGTGATGGTGTAAATATTGCATCACGGATTGAATCATTAGGTATTCCGGGAGCAATACTCATTTCAAAAACTATCCGTGACCAGATAAAAAACAAATCGGATTTTCTTCTTGTTTCGTTGGGCACATTTGATTTCAAAAATGTATCAGAGCCAATGGAAATTTTTGCTTTGGCTAATCCGGGTTTTGTTGTGCCAAAACGGGATGAGATGCATGGAAAATTAAAAGACATTTCAAAAAAGAACGGACGACTAAAATGGATAGCAGCTATTTCAATTGTTATTGCATCTGCTTTTGCCATTTGGTTTTTTATAGAACGAAAAACTAATACAAGTCTTCCCAATTCAATCATCGTTCTTCCTTTCAAAAACATTTCACCCGATACAAGTCAAAATTATTTTGCCGAAGGAATTACTGTGGATATTATTATGGAGCTCGGCAAAGTGAAAAACCTTTCTACACTTGCCACCAATACTTCTTTGAATTATAGAAACACTACAAAAACAAATCTTGAGATTTCAAAAGAAACAAATGTTTCCTATGTGTTGATGGGAAGCATACAAAAGAGTGATCAAAAACTTCGGGTAAATGTTCAATTGGTGAATCCTGAAACCAATGAAAGTATTTATGCCAACACGTTTGACAAGGAAACAAAATTTGTATTGGACATACAGAAAGATATTGCCAGAAATGTTGCAGAGGCCCTGAGTGTAAAACTTTCACAGGAAGAAAAAGATAAATTAAGTGTGTATAAAACTAAAAATTTGCAGGCTTATGACTTGTTTATAAAAGCCCGTTCAGAATTGAATACGGCTGCAGATCCGGAACATTTACACAATGGTATAAAATTGGTAGAGCAGGCTCTGGAACTTGATCCGCATTTTCCAGAAGCATTAACTCTTTGGGCTTTTGCCAATACGGATATTACCTGGGCGGATGAGCTTGATCCGGTGGATCAGGCGGCGAAAGCGAAAGAAGCAGTGCAAAAGTCCTTAACGCTTAACCCCAATTATGCAGAATCGTATATAGTTTTAGGAACAATAAATTGGTTTTTGGAATGGAAAGCTCAGGAAGCCAAAAAAAATCTTGATAAAGGATGGGAATTAAGTAATCACGGTCATACACCTATTTCTGCATGCTTATGTGGCAATGTGGAGTTTGAATTAGCCCAGGGTAAATACAAGGAAGCGCTTTCATTAATTGATGAAATTGAAAAATCAGATCCCTTCTTTCCATACCTCAATAATGAAAAATTTTTTGCTTACAGGATGTTATACGACACCGTTTCCATCCGGGTATTATTGAATAATGCAACGCCCAGAGACCAGATGGTTCCTTACTATGAGTATGAATTGGGGGAATATGGAAAAACGATAGTTCATACTCTGAACCTGGATCACAATGATTCTTATTATTCTTCTATGTCTTTGCTCGCATCGGCCTATTTTAAGCTGGGTAATAAAGAAAAAAGCGACTCGATTATCAATATTCTTATCGAACAATCAGCAAAAAAAAGAAACATAGATTTCAACCTTGCAGTTGTCTTTGCTTCACGTAGTGAAAAAGAAAATGCCATCAAGTGGTTCAAAAGTGCTTATAGAAAGCATGACCTTTGGATCTACGGTGCAAGATTTACACCTGACTTCAGATCAGTTATCGACGAAACGGAAGTAAGGGATATTTTGAAAAACATGGGGTATTGATTTAGACTGGTGAATTTGTCTTTTACTAACCTTCTGCCTGCAACAGTTAATATTTTAATGAACATTTTTTCGGTAACTTCAGTTCATTATGCTCCAATCCCGTCAACTCGCGGCCATCATGTTTGCTGACATTGTCGGGTACACGGCTATGATGCAGCATGATGAAACTTCGGCATTAACAATTTTACATCACTTTAAAAATGAATTGAATTTACAGGTAAAAGAATTCGGGGGTGAAATAATAAATTATTATGGTGATGGCTGCCTCATCACATTCACAAATTCTACGAATGCTGTGAGCTGTGCAAAAATTTTACAGGAAGAGCTCAGGAAAGATCCCTATGTTCCAATTCGTATTGGTATTCACCTTGGAGAAATTCTGGTTGAAGAAGGTAATGTTTTTGGTGACAGCGTAAACATTTCTTCCCGTATTGAAAGCATGGGTGTTCCGGGAGTTGTATTATTATCCGATACGATACAAAAACAAATAAAAAACAAACCCAGGTTTCAACTAACATCTTTAGGCAGCTTCGAGTTTAAGAACCTTGACGAGCCCATGGAAATCTTTGCCTTATCAAATCCCGGTTTTCCGGTTCCGAACCGAGCTGATCTGATTGGTAAATTTAAAGAAGCAAAAACCACTACTCCTGCTGAAACTTTGCAAACGGTTAAAATAACTTCAGAAAAAAGTATCGCTGTTCTTCCCTTTGTGAATATGAGTAATGATCCCGAACAGGAATATTTCAGTGATGGAATGGTTGAAGAAATCATTAATTCATTAGCTAACATAAAAGAATTAAGAGTTGCCGGAAGAACTTCGTCCTTTCATTTTAAAGGGAAAAATATTGACCTCCGTATAATTGGAGAAAAATTAAATGTAAAAACAATCCTGGAAGGCAGCATACGCAAACAAGTTAATAAACTCAGGATCACCGCCCAGCTTGTCAATGTCGAAAATGGTTTTCATCTATGGTCCGAAAAATATGACCGTGATATGAATGATATTTTTGCCATACAGGATGAAATAGCATTAGCTATTACGGAAAAACTAAAAATTACCTTGCTTGAAGATGAAAGAGCCGTGATCCACAAAAACCCAACAGAAAATAAGGAAGCATACGATTTATATTTAAAAGGCAGATATTATTTCAACAAACGGGGACCTGGTATTAAAACAGGATTCAAATATTTTCAGCAGGCGGCAGATAAGGATCCCTCTTTTGTTCTGGCTTATTCAGGTATGGCTGATTCGTATATGCTTCTCGGCTTTTACAGCATTATACCTCCGCATATAGCCATGCCAAAAGCAAAACAATTTGCAGAAAAGGCAATTCAGTTAGATGCTTCTCATGCGGAGGCAGTTACTACATTGGCTTTTATTAATACTTTTTATGATTGGGACTGGATGGAAGCAAAAAAGAAATTTCAATTATCTTTTGAGCTTAACCCAAACTATGCAGATGCTTATTATTGGTATAGCTATTATTTATCTTTCGTAGAAAATAAATTTGAAGAGGGTATTAAATTTGCAAGAAAGGCGGCAGAACAACTGGAACCATTGGTATCAATATCTCATATTTTTTTGTCAATCGTACTGATCAATGCGGGTAAATTTGAAGAAGCCAGACAAGCAGCTAAAATGGCTATTGAATTAAATGCAGATTCTTTTCCCGGATACAGAAGTTTAGGAATAAGTTTGGCGGCACTAAAAAAATATGAGGAAGCTATTGAAGCATTAGAGATATCTGTGAAGCTGTCTACACGACATCCATGGATTTTGAGTGAACTATCATACACTTATTCATTATCAGGTCAGGTTGCTGAATCTCAAAAATTAATGGATGAATTGGTAATGCGTTCGAAGACAGAGTTTATTCCGGGATTGTCTTTAGCAGTCACAGCCTATTCAATAAAAGATTATGATAAAACAGCTGAATTTTTAGAATTGGCCTTTGATCAACGAGATGGATCAATTATCAGTATGAATGGGGGGTTAATGAGTTCTTTCGTAAAAACCGATCCCCGTTTTCAAGCATTTTTTAAAAGAATGAATTTCCCGGAGTAAAAATTGATTATAAAATAAATTTATTGATGCCTCAATCCCGCCAGCTCGCCGCTATCATGTTTACCGATATTGTCGGGTACACGGCACTAATGGGTAATGATGAACAAAAAGCTTTTACAATACTTACAAAAAATCGTTCCTTACAAAAACCAATCATTGAAGAATTCAATGGAAGATGGATAAAAGAATTGGGTGATGGTGTAATGGCGAGCTTCAATACCGTTTCTGATGCAGTGAACTCTGCAATTAAAATAATGGAAGCATGCAATGCCGCAAAATTTTTTCAGTTACGCATCGGTATTCATCAGGGTGAAATGGTTTTTGAAAACGACGATGTGTTTGGTGATGCTGTAAATATTGCTTCAAGAATACAGGCCATTGCAAAGCCCGGATGCATTTATGTTTCTGAATCGGTTCATAATAATATTTCAAACAAAAAAGATATTACAACAAAATTTATAAAAGAAGAAACACTGAAAAATGTAAAAGAACCAGTTCGGATTTATGAAATAATGATAATAAACGATGCAAACTTTTCATCAGAAAATAAAATGAAAACTACTTCTCAGAAGAGTATTGCAGTTCTTCCCTTTGTAAATATGAGCAACGACCCGGATCAGGAATATTTTAGTGACGGCATAGCTGAAGAAATACTGAATTCACTGACACACTTAAGGGATTTAAAAGTTGCCAGCCGAACCTCATCTTTTCAGTTCAAGGGAAAAAATATTGATCTACGTGAATTGGGCGATAAATTAGGAGTGAATAATGTTCTCGAAGGAAGTGTTCGAAAACAGGGTAATAGGATAAGGATAACAGGCCAGTTAATTAGTGTGAAAGATGGGTTTCATTTATGGAGCGAAAAATATGACCGGGAGATGAATGATGTTTTTGTTATTCAGGATGAAATAGCTTTAGCCATTACAGAGAAATTAAAAGTAACATTATTTGAAAATGACAGGGAGCAAATCGTAAAATCCCATACTCAAAATACAGAGGCTTATCAAATGTATCTTCAGGGACGATATTTTTGGAACAGAAGAAATGAAGAAGGATTAAAAATGTCGGTTGATTATTTTCAAAAAGCAATTGAAAAAGATCCAAATTATGCACTTCCGTGGGCTGGCCTTGCTGATTCTTACAACTTATTGGGAGAATATGGAAATATTCCGAGGAGAGAAGCTTATCCCAAAGCAAAGTCATCAGTCAACAGGGCATTAGAAATTGACCCTTGCCTTGGTGAAGCTCATACTTCTTTAGGTAGTTTACTTATGTTAGATGAATGGTATTGGGATCATGCAGGAGTGGAACTAAAACTTGGAGTTGAATTGAATCCAAACTATGCAACTGCACATCATTGGTACTCAGAATGGCTGATGTATATGGGCCGGTTTGAAGAATCTTTATATGAAATTTCAATAGCTGCCGATCT
>JAHEZE010000018.1 GCA_023251235.1 Sphingobacteriales bacterium
GAGTTGGCGGTCAAATGGATTTTATCCGTGGCGCTTCATTAAGTAATGGGGGTAAACCAATAATTGCAATTCCTTCCCGAACAGCAAAAGGCATATCCCGGATTGTTGCTGTTTTAAAACCGGGAGCAGGGGTTGTTACAACCCGGGCCCATGTACATTATGTAGTAACTGAATATGGCATTGCTTATTTATTTGGAAAAAATTTACGACAAAGAGCAAAAGCTCTGATAAATATTGCACATCCTGATGACAGGGGGGCTCTGGAGAAAAGTTGCCATGAACGATTTAAGATATTTTGAATTCACAATTGTTCCTTCTCTGGGTTCATTTTATCATCATCCTCAGTTGGTCTTCCTGCCTCCTTGTTTTTTTGTTTTGGTTTCTTTTTCATCCATTCAGGATCTTTTTTCAACATTTGTACATCATCCAGTTTAGCAATATAAATACTACGGCCATGTGTACCCAATACAATTTCATTTTCCCTGGATTGAATCGCGATATCCTGAACAGGAACTGATTTTGGTAACCCATTATTCCACATCATAAAATTATTCCCGGCATCAAAACTTACATACAATCCACCATCGGTACCTACATAAAGAATACTATCATCCTTTGGATCTTCACGTATTACATTCACTGGTTCGTTTGGTAAATCTTTACCTAACTGTTTCCAGCTTGCACCATAATCTTCGCTGACATAAACATAAGGAGAAAAATTATCGAAGCGATAGCCATTCAATGTTATATACACTCTTGCTTCTTTATGTTGTGATGCCAGTACACGGCTTACCCACAAGCCATGTGTCTGTAATTTGTAATTTATAATCTGTTTTTTAGAGCTTTTGGAAGGAACAGGCATAGTTTGATTCAACTGTTCCCAACTATATCCCCCATCTTTCGTTAGATGAATATTCCCGTCATCAGTGCCGGTATAAATTAATCCAAACCTGCTTGGAGATTCAGAAATTGTTGTCAGCGTACCATAAGGAACATTACCTTCTTTTTTGCCATTGCTTAAATCACCTGTCATAGTAATCATAGTATCAGCTTTATTCATACTACGGTGAAAATGATTACTACCGAAATAAACGATATCCTGGTTATGTGGACTCAAAAGTATGGGCGATTGCCAGTTGAAACGAAAAGGAAATTCCCCTAATTGATGTCTGGGACTAATTCTTTTCGTCCCTTCTCTTGTTATACGATTGCTTCTTGCATAGCTTCCAAATTGCGAACCATAATAAACAGTTGCATTGTCTCTGGTATCAATCTGCACCTGCATACCATCACCTCCGCCAATATTTACTTCATTCCCGCTTGTTAAACCAAGACCGGTACCTCCAAAAAAATTTCGGCCTGTTTGCGAAGGAACATACCAAACACCATTATCCTGCAATCCACCGTAAACATTATAGGGTTTTGCATTGTCAGTGGTTATTGCGTAGAACTGCCCTACTGCCGGAGTATTTGCTTTGAACCAAACTTCACCATCATCATAAGTAATAAAACAACCTCCGTCATTTCCATTTATCAGATGAGAATCTTTTTTGGGATTAATCCATAATGCATGATGATCGCCATGTACATTATTTTTATCCATGCTCTTCCACGTTTTACCTCCATCAGTTGAAACTTGTGATGAAAAACCAAGGGCATAAACTTTATTTTCATTATAAGGCGACACATAAATTTTGGCAAAGTAATATCCATAAGTAAAAAATATGCCCACTTCTTTTTCATTTACTTTTTTCCAGCTTTGCCCGCCATTATCACTCCGGAATATTTCACAGCCGATAGGATCGGCTTCAAAACCGGTATTCACATTTAAATAATCATGTAGTACAGTGGGTTTATATTTATCTGCAGCTACCCAATCCTTCAGCATTTGGGCATTATATTTTGGAAACATCCGGTTACGAAGAAGGAAGCTGTCTAATTTTTTATTTTCCAGCTGCGCAAATTTTTCTTTGGTTAAATCTTTTAAATCTTCCAGCCGGTAAATTGAAGTATCTTTTTTTGCAGTGTCGGGTTTGTTATTTTGATTATCCAGAATAGCATATACAATCTGCGGATTTTTCGGATATACTGCCAGACCAATTCTTCCAATTCCATCTCCCGTTGGAAAACCTGAGCCATCCATGGTTACTAATTTCCAGTTATTACCTCCATCTGTACTTTTATAAATGCCACTGGTTTTACCGCCTTCTTCAAAATTCCATGCACTGCGGGTACGGTACCATGCAGCTGCATAAAGCTCATCAGGATTTTTTGGATTAATATCCATTTCTACAGCGCCGGTGTTTTCATCAATATACAGAGTTTGTTTCCATGTTTTGCCACCATCAGTTGTTTTATAAACTCCTCTTTCTTTATTTGGAGAAAATAAATGTCCCAGCGCCGCTATCCATACTGTATTTTCATCAGTTGGGTGCAAAAGAATTTTTCCAATATGATGTGATTCCGGTAGTCCAAGATAATCCCAGCTTTTACCATTGTTGATGCTTTTATATATCCCGATTCCTGAATAGGAAGAACGGCTGCTGTTCACTTCACCTGTTCCTATCCATATAATTTTCTTTGACCAGTTGACTGCAATATCACCAATGGTTAATATATCTTCTGAATCAAAAATTGGCGTAAAAGAAAGGCCATTATTTTTTGTGTACCATAAACCACCCGAAGCATAGGCTACATAAAATTCGGTTGGATCTTCGGGATTAGCCTCAATATCAACTACCCGGCCACTCATGGTTACCGGGCCTATATTTCTAAAAGGAATTTCATTCAGTAAAGATTTTTTTCCCAGTTCTTTTCTTTGTGCTATGGCTTTCATTCTTTCTTCCGCAGAAGTAGGAGCAACCTGGGCGAATAAACAAATTTGAAGATTTGTAAAAATGTATAAGAGTGATAAAATTGTAATTCTTTGGCGGAGAAATTTTAACAAGGCAAACATAATTGCAGTCATTTTTCGTTATTAATTTTGGTCTGTTTCGCTTTTCGCCAAAAATTCATGGCTTATAGCTATGTTTCAAACTTACTAACAATGCGGTATATTCTGTTTTTATTTCTTCTTATTTCCATCAACGGTTACGGCCAGTGTCAAACTTTTATTATTGGTGCAAAAGGAGATACACTGAATTGTACTGATATGAAAGGGAAAAAGCAGGGGAGATGGGTAAATGAAATGCCTGCTTTGCGGGGCGAGCCGGGATATGAGGAACAGGGGATTTATTTAAATGATAAAAAAGAAGGGCAATGGCAACAATTTACCCTCGATGGGGATTTGCTGGCAATCGAAAACTACCGATGGGGAAATAAAAATGGCCGCTGCCAGTATTTTACTAAAGTGGGACAGCCGCTTCGCGAAGAAAGCTGGAAAGCCGTAAACCCTGAAAATCCTTATGACACGGTTGATGTATACGACCTTCACGATCCTACTAAAGTAACTAACAGGGTGGTGGTGAAATTAGATGGATTTACTTTGCGCCATGGTACCTGGAAATATTATGACCCTGATTATGGAACCATTACAAAAACTGAACAATATCATTTGGATAAACTTCGTACTGAAACAGATGATCTGGCTCCAATTGATATCAGTATCGGTGGGAATAACAAAGCAGCATCTGATACCTCATCTAAAAAATCATCAGCCAAACCAAAAGCAGTACTGGAATATGAAAAAAAGAATGCAGGAAAGAAAAAAGTAAAGACCAGGGATGGGCAAACAGGTTATTAAAAGAATGAAGGGCATTAAAATATTTTTAAATTAAAAGCCATTCCGGATTATCGGAATGGCTTTTATTATTAAGTCAATTGTTTTTAGAATGCTTTTTTCTCTTGTGCTTTTTGCATTGGATTAATACCTGGCGCCGGCAGCACACCTTGTTTTTGTTTAAATAATTTAAACTTACTCGGCTCGGCAATATTCCCGTAGGTATTATTGCTTTCGTTTATATCTGCTGTTTCTCTGTAAGGATCCAGTTTTACAGAGGCAACTTCTTTGTCTTTCATAAAAGTTTTTATTACTTTATTCTCATTCTTCCGCCACACCTGTGCAGGAATTCTTTCGATTTCCTTTGTTCCATCTTTATAAGTCCACTCAAGAATAATAGGCATCACCAGACCGCCTTTATTACTAAATGTAATTTCATAAAGATTCTTATCAGCATATTTTTGTTTTCCGGCTTCATCCATCAGTTCAGTTTGTGCCCTTACTGTTACCGGATATTTTGTTGAATCGTACTTTGCAATTTCACGGTCATACTTCCAGTAAAAATCACGAAGACTTGTATCCTTATCAGTTACAAACACAATATTTTTATCTCCTTTATTCCTGATTTTTGAAATATCCTCAAAAGCATTTACAGCAGGTTTAGGCAAATTTCTCATCACTACTGAATCATTTACCTGCGGCGGCATTGAAACAAAATCAGGTTTAGCATGTTTTATTGTATCTATCGAGATATCACATGCATCTGTGCCATAAAACCATCCTCTCCAGAACCAATCAAGATCTTCACCGGTTGCATCTTCCAGTGTACGGAATAAATCAGCGGGTGTAGGGTGCTTGAATGCCCATCTTTTCGCATATTCACGGAAGGCATTATCAAATAATTCACGACCTACAATTGTTTCTCTTAAAATATTCAGGCCTGTTGCTACTTTAGAATATGCATTTGCACCAAAGTTATTAATGTTTTCAGAGTTGGTCATGATGGGTTCCAACTGATCCTTTGGTAATTTCATATAATCAGTAATAGACCATGCAGGCCCGCCATTGGATGGGAATTTATTATCCCAAAGTTCCTGTGCCAGATATTGCATGTAAGAATTTAATCCTTCATCCATCCATGTCCATTGGCGTTCATCACTGTTTATAATCATTGGGAAAAAAGTATGACCTACTTCATGAATGATAACAAGTATGGCTGCATTTTTTGCTCCCTCTGTGTAAGTACCGTCTTTTTCTGCACGCCCGGGGTTAAAACAAATCATTGGGTATTCCATTCCATTGGCAGCTTCCACACTTACAGCGCTTGGATAAGGATAAGGTATTGAAAACTTTGAATAAGTTTTTACTGTATGTGCTACTGCTTTGGTAGAAATTTTACTGTAGATTGGATATGCTTCTTTTGCATAATAGCTCATCGTCATTACTTTCTTTCCTTCTACATTTGTAGCCATTGCATCCCAAACAAATCTTCTGGAACTTGTCCATGCAAAATCACGAACGTTATCCGCTTTGTAAACCCATGTTTTCTTTTCAGTACTTTTTTGCTTTGATGCATTCAACGCTTCATCCAGTGTAACAATTTGAACAGGTTCGCTTGCAGTTTGTGCTTTGTTCCATCTGGTCATTTGTGTTGGTGTTAATACTTGTGGATAATTCTGGCAAAGTCCGGTACCGCCAACAATATGATCAGCAGGCACAGTCATTTGCACTCTAAAATTTCCAAAGCTTAATGTAAATTCTCCAGTACCGGTAAACTGATGATTTTGCCAGCCAATTTCATCACCATACTTGCACATACGGGGATACCATTGTGCCATTGTATAGATATTATTATCATCTTCCGGGAAATTTTCATAACCGCCCCGTGCACCTCCGAATCTTAAGAAATCCATTCGATTGGCAAGTCTATAATTCCAGTCAATTTTAAAGCTGATTTGCTGGCCCGGTTTTAACGGAGTTGACAAATCAATTTTCATCATTGTTTTATTAATTACATAAGGAAGTGCTTTACCAGCCACGTCAGTAAGTTTTAAAATATTTACACCATAACCATTATCACTTCTTTTTTCTTCAAAGCGGTCAAGGGTTTTATCAGTGGCCTGTTGGGGAAGGGTATTTTGAGTTTGATAATTTGCATTATTGACCGTACTGTGCTGGTTCTCGTCCAGCTGCATCCATAAATAAGTAAGCACATCAGGGGAGTTGTTGAAATAAGTGATTGTTTCGGAACCATTCAGTTTATTATTAGCTTCGTCCAATTCGCATTTAATGTCATAGTCGGCCCTCATTTGCCAGTATTTAGAACCAGGGGCGCCACTCGCTGTGCGATATTCGTTTGGAGTTGGCAATATAGTACCAAGCTGCTCAAATTTATTAGCATGATTACTCACTGCATTGTTCTGTATGTTTTGCGCAAATGAAAAACTGCATACACAGAAAAAAAATGTGAGAATTAAAAAGATACTTTTCATTTTGTTTTAATTTTTATTTATTAAAATTTAGTTTAACTATTGTTTTGTTCAATTTACCATGGCCATCTATGAATGGCAGTTACTAAAGCGATACTAAAAGCACAGGCGGAAGCAAATATTACCCACTCCCTTCTGTTAGTTCTTAAAATATTTAATATTAAAAAAGAACTAATAAGTATTACAAGTACCACTATTATTTGCCCAGCTTCCAGTCCCACATTAAATCCAAATAACCCCCAGCCAAGACTTTGATCACTTGCCAGCGCAACACGAATACTGTTGGCAAAACCTAACCCATGTATTAATCCAAAAAACAAAGCAAGAAAATAATTGATACGGATTGTTTTAGGGGTAAATTTTTTCAGAAATAAATTAGAAAGAGCGGTTACGATAATAGTGCAGGGTATCAGAAATTCAACCCACCTGCTGCTGATCACTACCAATTCTTTTACACTTAAAAAAAGTGTGATTGAATGACCGACCGTAAAAGCCGTTACAAGTATGAGTACCTGTCTCCAGTCACGGATAACATAAATGGCCGCTAATGCTAAAATAAAAAGCTGATGATCCAATGCCCCGGCACTGATAATATGTTTCCAGCCAAACTTGAAATAAAATGAAAAATCATCCATAATTCCTGTTAATCCGGGTGCTGAGAATTTGATCCTTTCACAGCTAGGTTTTGCCGGGCATCAAAATAATGCAGACTTTTGCCACGGAAAAAATTAATTTGGCTAATGGCAACATTGCTCTATAAATGGTGTGTTTTACCCCTGTTATTATCCGGATTATTGATGAGCGGTGGGGTGAATGAAAATTCAACCAACATTAACGCGGAAGAAGCACATCCTGTTCACATCAGCACAGTGGAAATTGATCATAATGAAACGGATAAAACGCTGGAGCTTACCTGTAAAATTTTCTGGGATGATTTTGAGAAAATTCTGGCACAGAATAATAAAACCAAAGTGGACCTTTTAGATGCCGGTAAGAAAACAGAAAATAATAAATGGATTGCTGATTATATTATTAAGCATCTTCAGATAAATGTTGATGGCAAAGCAGTGTCATTGGGTTTTGTAGGTTTTGAAAAAGAGGATGTGGTGATTTTTTCTTACCTGCAGGTTGATAATATTCCTTCCGTTAAAAAAATTTCAGTTACTGATAACATTATGCATGATATGTTTGATGACCAGGTTGAAATTATTCATGTAATAGTAAAGGGAAACAGGCAGAGTACAAAACTGGAGTATCCGAATAAGGAAGCTTCATTTAGTTTTTAAATTGCTGAATACGGGTAGTTACTTACTCTTCCATATCCTCTCTTAATTCTTCGCTGATTTTTACCAGCACTTTATCTATACGATGGCCATCCATATCTATAATTTCAAAAGTAAATCCTTTCCATTCAAATTTGTCTCCTGTATGTGGGATACGTTCCAGCTCATGTAATATAAAGCCGGCCAGTGTATCAAATTCATGTTCCCCTTCATTCAGCCATTCGGCTTTATCAAACCGGGTAAGAAAATTGTAAAAAGGGATCTGGGCATCTACTAAAAAACTACCATCTTCTCTTTCATTTACTTCATAGTCCGTCACATCTGGTTGAGGAATATCTCCAACAATTGCTTCTAAAATATCGTTAAGTGTTATCATTCCCTGCAAAGTGCCATATTCATCAACGATGAAACAGGAATGTTGTTTTGTTTGTTTAATTTTTTCCAGCACCTGGTAGGCAGTATTGTTTTCAGGAACAAACATAGCCGGCGTCATGATCTGTTTAAACAAGGTCATATCATCAGTAACATAAAGGTCTTTGATGGAAACAATGCCTTTAATATTATCTATTTCTCCATCACAAATCGGATATACAGAATGTGGTTCTCCAATAATCTTCTCTTTAATTTTTTCTTCGTTGTCTTCAAGATCAAACCAGATGATATCGCTGCGGTGGGTCATCAAAGAAGTAATGTTGCGATCGCCCAGGTGAAATATCCTTTCAATCATTTCTCTTTCTTCCTCTTCTATCGTTCCGGCTTCAGTGCCTTCGGTAATCATCGTTTTTATTTCTTCTTCTGTTACCGCATCATCTTTATTTTTTTTAATATTAAAAATATGAAAGAAAAGATGGCTTACTTTATTGAGCAACCATACGATGGGATGCGTAAAGTTTGCAAATACCTTCATAGGTATTGCTACCGCTTTTGCAATACGTTCAGCTCTTAATAAACCGATTTGCTTTGGAATAAGCTCACCAAAAATGATGGTAAGGAATGTAACAATGATTACAATAATGGTGGTAGCAATGGTATGTGCATAGGGGATTAAAAAATTAAATTTCTCAATGGCAGGTTGCAAATAAACTCCGAAACGTTCACCTGAATAGACACCGGTTAAGATGGCAATCAGTGTAATTCCTATTTGTGCAGCGGAAAGAAATATTTCCGGATTGTTGGAAAGGTCAAGAGCCTTCCTTGCCCGTATGTCTCCCTTCTCTGCCAGCATTTCTAATCTTCCTTTCCGTGCAGACACCAGTGCAATTTCCGACATTACAAATAAACCATTGATGAATATTAAAATAAGCAGGATGATTATCTCCATTAAAGAGGACTGGTTGGTTATTTACCGAAGTTAGCGAATCCAAATCGCTTGTTGAAAAACATACCCATGAATAAACCGAATACTATTCCTATTATTGCCCCGCCCAGCACATCAAAAGGATAGTGTACCCCAACATATACCTGTGAGTAGCTTATTACGGCTGCCCAAAGGAATGCAATCCATCCCCAGCCTTTGAAGTTTGATTTTGTTGTTAAAAAAAAGAAAGTAGCCATTCCAAAATGATTGGCAGCATGGGAAGATGTAAAACTAAAACCGCCCGAACACCGCGAAACAAGTAAACGGACATTTTCAAAAAAGTCAGGATCCTGACAGGGGCGAAGCCGTTCAAAAGCTTCTTTAAAAACTTTACTGCTAACGATATCAGTGAGAGAAACTGTACAAATAAACAATACAACCCACCACCAGCCCCGACCTTTAAAGTTAACGGTGAAGAATACAAGGAGAAAAAGATAAAGAGGCGCCCAATAATAAGGTGTTCTCAGGAAAGGCATGATACTGTCGAAGAAAGGATTGCTTTGATGATTGTTTACCTGGATAAATAACCATTTGTCCCATTGATCAAGTTGTTGCAGGAAAGAAAGCTGAGTTTGGAGAAAAAACATTTGACAAAAATAGGGAACGGGCAAAAAATAAGTTAATGAAATTGCCCGTTAACAATAAATTGCCTTTTTTTGTACTCCTTATTTAAATCCAGCCCTTTCGACTACATATTAATTTTATGTTGATTCGATTTAAAATACCGAAGACCCTGCTTTGGGTAGCTAACCTGTTCGTGATTTTTGTTCTGATATTTACCCTTTTCAGGTTTGCTACTTTTTTTGCATTTACACCAAAAGATCTTTCTTTCCCGGATATCTTACCGTCATTTTTATTAGGGTTGAGGTATGATTTGCGTTGGATCTCGCTGATGCTTTTGCCGATCGTAATTATCAGTCTGCTTCCTCAGTTTTCTCCTTTTTATTCCGCAAGAAATAAAAAATGGTGGACCTGGTATCTTGCCCTTGTTACCTTTTTTGTTTTCTTCTTTTTTGCAGCTGATTTTGGAAACTTTTCTTATAATCAGACAAGACTGGATGCCGGGGCATTAAATTTTGTAGAAGATCCGGGTATATCAATGGCTATGATGTGGCAAACGTATCCGCTGATCTGGATGTTTGCGGGGTTAATAGTTGCCGTGCTATTTTTCCGCTGGATGTACAGACAAAGTCACTGGAGAGTAGTTAATAAAACAGATGGGCTTGGAATTCCATACCGGAGAAAGTTTTTTTATATTACCACTTTTTTGCTTTGCCTGATGATATACGGAAGTGTAACAGGGAATTCTCTGAAATGGTCGAAGGCTGGTACATTGGGGGATAATTTTAAGACATATCTATCATTAAATCCTCTTCAGAATTTTTTTGCCACATTAAAATTCAGAAAACCCGGGTATAATGAAAAGAAAGCAAGAGAAGCATTTCCGGTAATGGCTGAGTGGATGGGGTTGAATGATTCCCATGATTTTTCTTTTCGCCGCTATGTTTTACCTGACAGTAATGTTATTGAAAGTAAACCTAATGTTGTTCTGGTGTTGTGTGAGTCATTCAGCATGTACAAAAGCAGCATGAGTGGCAATCCATTAAATACAACTCCGTTTTTTGATGGGATTTCGAAACAGGGGATATTTTTTGAAAAATGTTTTTCTCCGCATTTTTCTACTGCCAGAGGGTTATTTGCCGCTATTACGGGTATACCGGATGTTCAGCAGTTTAAATTTTCAACCCGTAATCCATTAGCATTACATCAGCGAACGATTATTAACGACTTTGAAGGATATGATAAAATGTATTTTCTTGGAGGCAGTCCTGAGTTTAGCAATTTTGAAGGCCTGCTTAAGAATATTAAAGGACTTTCCATGTATACAGGTGAAAATTTTACCGATCCAAAAATGAATGTGTGGGGAATCAGTGACAAGAATCTGTTTCTTGAAGCTAATAAGGTTTTCAAACAGCAGGCAAAACCATTTTTCTCCATCATTCAGACTGCAGATAATCACCGGCCATTTATGATTCCTGCAGAGGATGCTGATTTTGAAAAAATAAATGTATCCAAAGATTCTTTAAGGCTGTTTGGATTCGATTCACCTGATGAGTTCAATGCATTCAGGTATTCTGATTATTGCTTTAAAAAATTTATTGAAGCTGCACAAAAGGAATCCTATTTTCATAATACAATCTTTGTATTTGTCGGAGATCATGGAGTTGCCGGAAATGCAGGCAGCATTTATCCTTCTGTATGGACAAATCAACGACTGACAGACCAGCATGTTCCCTTGTTGTTCTATGCTCCTCAATTATTAAAACCGGAAACGAGAGCCGAAGTAGTTTCTCAGGTGGATGTATTGCCGACTATTGCGGGTTTTATTCATCAACCTTATGTGAATACTACGCTTGGCAGGGATCTTCTGAGTTCCGGTAAAAAAAATAATTTCGCTTTTATTACTAATAGCCAGGGCCGCATCGGTGTGGTTACCGATGAGTATTATTTTACCATGAATATTAATCTTTCAGAAAATGAAAAAGAATACAATCCGGGAGAACAGCTTTTCCCGGTAAGAGGAGAATCGCTGTCTTATACCCAGGAACAGGCAGATTCTATCAAAAAGAAAATGAATGAAGTGACGGTCGCTTATTATGAGACGGCCAAGTGGATGCTGATGAATAACAGATAAACGGCTTATTTTTTTGCAATGATGATCAGGCGGGGTTTTGTTTTTATATCGTAAGTATTAAGACTATAATCTCCGAAAATTTCCTGCACCTGTAAATGTTGGTAACTCAGCATATCATTAAAATCTCCAAAAGAAAATTTGGCAACTCTTTCAGTATGTTCGATAGGATAAATTAATAAGGAGTCCTGTACCGTTATCTTTTTGTAGAAATGTGTTTCATCCTGCCACCGATGGATCTCGTAAGTAGTTCCGTTAATTACTTTTTCTTCATTATGTACAAAATGTTCTTCAGCAAAATGAACATTCAGGTAGTCGATCACGAAAATCCCGTTTTTTTTAAGGCTATTGGCTATCGTTTGGATGGCATCATCATGTTCCCGTCTGGAATAAAAATAGCCAAAGCTTGTAAAGAAGTTAAAAGCGTAATCATAATAGTTAACCCTGAATGGTAATCTCATGTCATGCAGGTAGAATTCGGGATTACCCTTTTCTCCGAAGGAGTCTTTTTGGACAAATTGTTTAGCAAATTCTATACCCGAAGAGGAAATATCTATGCCGGTAACATTGAAACCTTTTTCGGCTAATATCCGGCTATGGCGACCGCGGCCACAGGCAACATCCAGCATAAAACTATCTGGCGCCGGTTGCAGGTGATCAATCAGTTTATTGATGAATTGTGTTGCTTCATTTTCATCTCTTTCGAAATACAGTTTGTAATAATAGGGCGAATTAAACCAGTCTTTATACCATTTTTGATCAGGCATTACGAATTCTTTAAGCAAATGTAGTAATGCAGGAAGTAAACCAGATGCATCTGAAAAGCTTATTTTTGTTTTTCAGAAAGACTCTGAATAATAGTCGTGACCCATGAAATTATTTATCTTCTTAAACTATTGAACTAATTATTGTGGCATTAATAAAAAGCATATCCGGAATCAGGGGAACCATTGGCGGAAAGCCAGGAGAAAATTTATCACCGGTTGATATTGTAAAATTTACAGCCGCTTATGGATGTATAATTA
Organism: Sphingobacteriales bacterium; assembly: GCA_023251235.1. GTDB lineage: Bacteria > Bacteroidota > Bacteroidia > Chitinophagales > Chitinophagaceae > VBAS01. The sequence continues at coordinate 12,565 of JAHEZE010000018.1, forward strand.
CAGGCGATAACAATAAGAAGATTGCGTCGGCTTCGCCCCGCAAGAAAGCAAAAATTGTTATTGGCCGTGATGGCAGAATAAGCGGAATTATGGTTCGAAACCTGGTGGTAGGTACATTAACCGGCATGGGAATCGATATTATTGATCTCGGCCTTTCCACAACACCCACAGTAGAAATTGCTGTGAAGATGGAAGGGGCAGATGGCGGCATTATTCTGACTGCAAGCCATAATACTAAAGAATGGAATGCCCTCAAACTATTAAATAATGAAGGCGAATTTATTTCCGCTGAAACAGGAAATTTAATATTAGAAATTGCAGCCCACGAAGATTTTTCATTTGCACCTGTAGACAAATTAGGTTCAGTGATAAACGATGATTCTTTTCTGCAAAAACATATTGATGCAATTATTAATTACCCATTGGTTAATGCTAAAGCTATAGCCAGTCAAAATCTGAAAGTGGTAGTGGATGCAATAAATTCTACCGGCGCTATTTATGTACCTGCTTTACTGAAAGCATTAGGAGTAAAGAATATTATTGTTCTGAATGAAGAAGTGAACGGAAAATTTGCTCATAACCCGGAGCCCTTGCCTGAACATTTAACTGAACTGAGCCGTGAGGTAGTAAAACAAAAAGCAAATCTTGGAATTGCCGTGGATCCGGATGTAGATCGTTTATGTTTTGTATGTGAAGATGGAACTATGTTTGGGGAAGAGTATACGTTAGTAGCGGTAGCAGATTATATTTTAAGCAGGAAAAAACCTGCCTTGGCGGCAGGCAGGGGGAATACGGTTAGTAACATGAGCAGTACCCGGGCTTTGAAAGATATTACTATAAAACATGGCGGGCAGTATTTCCCATCAGCAGTAGGCGAAGTAAATGTGGTGAAGAAAATGAAAGAAGTAAAGGCAGTAATTGGAGGTGAAGGGAATGGCGGTATTATAGTTCCGGATTTTCATTATGGCCGGGATGCATTGATCGGCATTGGTTTATTTTTAAGTCATCTTTCCGATCATATGATGGGGGCAAAATCTTTGCGTGGTTTATATCCGGATTATTATATCTCAAAAAATAAAATGGAACTGCAGAATGGCATTAATGTGAAAAATATTTTTGAAAAAATAAAGAAGAAATATAAAAGACATCCTATCAATATAGAAGACGGTTTGAAAATTGAATTTGACAATGACTGGGTACACCTTCGTACCTCCAACACTGAACCGATCATCCGCATTTACGCGGAGAGTCATTTTGAAACTACTGCCAACAATATTGCATTGCAGCTAATGAAGGATATCAAGGAGTTTACAGTTTAACCTTTTTCAATTCCGTTTTGATTTGCAAAATTTTGAGTACTCTAAGCAGCCGGCTGAAGTATTCATATAAAAGATTATCGGAGTTAATGTAGTTGGAAATTACGGATGGCTAACGTCGAGCATTGCCGCAGTTTGGGAATTTGTTGCTGTGTCCCCCCGTTGCCGTTAGTCTTCCCTCCCAGCTTTAGTGATTGTTGTCATGAGTTTACAACTCATGACTGAATAAACTGATGCTGAGTTGCAAACTCAGCATAACATCCTATAATTTTTATATTGTTTATTTTTTCGAAGAAACAAGAACACTAAAGAGAACAGGGGATTCAATTAAATTAGATGAAAGTTTTCAAAAACAAATGTTACTTAAGCCCCCGAGTAATTTTTGATGCAGTTTCGTTTACTGTATAGTCAACTGAAGATACATTTTTTAAAAAAGGGCGACTTACAACTGCTGCCACTAGGTCAGAGTGCATAAACGCTTCCATTGCAGCTTTAGTTTCCCATAAGTAAAAACCACCAAATGAGTTTTTTTCTTCGTCTACTAACCAAACTTTTGAAATTAGACCGTTTACATTAGCCAAAATGGGAGCGTCTGGTTCAACCATTTGTTTTAGATATTCCTCTTGTGAGATATCTTTTAATTGATAAGTGATGATTTGTGCTTGCATAAAATTGTTTTTTATGTTTAATTAATAATTAAAAATATAAGTCCTTGAAATACCTGTTATTCTTCCCAAATTTCAAATATGTTACAGTTGTCCATTTATAATTATTTTTTGTTGATACTACCTGTGTCTTTTAGAGTTGCCGCTAACACTCTAATTTATGTTATTAAAAGCAATAAGTAAAAAAAATGGACATTGAAATTCAGTATTTTAGTGTTATACATTTTGTACCTGCCTACCGGCAGGCAGGTTGTTGTTAGTACAATACGTTTTACCAATCTATCTCCTTATTCTTCCATAAATCATCCAAAGGGATTCTGATATTTACAAGCCTCCTTTACTTACTTTAGATACCTTTCTTTTTTTTATGCTGGGCCAATTTGTGCAATTGGCTAATTTTCATATTTCGTTTGCATCACTTTATTTAAATTAATCAGCACTCAGCTATGATTAATTATCTTTGCGACTCTTTTTTAATTTATGCAAAGAATCTATTTTGATAACGCCGCTACTACTGCACTGGATAAAGAAGTGCTGGAAGCAATGTTGCCTTACATGACAACTCATTTTGGCAATCCTTCTTCAATTTATTCCTATGGAAGAGAAAGCAGGCTGGCCATTGAATCAGCAAGAAAAACTGTGGCTAAAATTTTAAATGCCCATCCGGGAGAAATATTTTTTACCAGCGGTGGTACCGAAAGTGATAATATGTCCATCGCATCTTCTATTCATGATCTGGGATGCCGGCATGTGATTACATCACCAATAGAACATCATGCCGTATTGCATGCCGTTGAACATTTTGATCACGATAATATTGTTACCTGCAGTTATGTAAATATTTTACCGGATGGTCATGTTGACATGGCAGACCTCGAAAATCAGTTGGCATCACATGAAGAAAGATGTTTGGTAAGCCTGATGCATGCCAATAATGAGATCGGCAACCTGCTGGATATTCATTCTGCAGGTGAAATTTGTAAAAAGTATAATGCGATTTTTCATTCTGACACAGTTCAAACGGTAGGACATTATAAGCTGGACCTTAGAAATACGCCAGTTCATTTTGCCACCGGTGCAGGGCATAAGTTTCATGGTCCGAAAGGGGTAGGGATATTATATATCAATGATAACATCAAAGTAAGTCCGATGATATTTGGTGGCGGCCAGGAACGAAACATGCGGGCCGGAACAGAAAACCTGTATGGCATTGTTGGTTTTGCCAAAGCATTGCAGATTGCGGATGCCAACCTGGAGAAGGAGAGTGCATACATCCAATCATTAAAATCCTATATGATAGTGCAGCTGGAAAAAAATATTCCCGAAGTTCAATTCAATGGTGATTATAATGGAAGAAGTTTATATACTGTATTGAATGTGGCCTTACCAAAATCTGAAAAATCAGAAATGATTTTATTCAATCTGGACATCAATAATATCTGTGCATCCGGTGGCAGTGCCTGTAGCAGCGGAGCAGATGTCGGTTCTCATGTCATTCGCACTATTAATAACAACCCCAACCAGGTGGCAGTACGTTTTTCTTTTTGTAAACACAATACAAAAGAGGAAGTGGATACTGTAGTGCAAAAACTTATAGAGCTTATCTAAAAAAAAGAGCCTGGTATCCGGCTCTTTTTTATGATTGAATTTTCATAGTACTATTAATTTCCGAATTGTCCGCCTGCATTTATCCAGTTTACAATTGCATCTCTGTTTGCCTGGTTTAGACCTGCTGTAGGAGGTGGAGGCATTTGGTTAACTGTTCCAAAATTATTTACTGCCCTTTCCTTAATTCTGTCCCTGTTAGCAACGATATTACAATCTATTGTAAAGTCAATACCACCGGTTGGGGCAGGAGACACATGACAACCGGGAACAGCACAATTAGCCTGGATGATCGTTTTAACAGCTGAGAATAACGAGCCGGGAGGGGTGGATGCAACAGTAACACTCGTAGTTTTTATACATCCTCCTGCTTCTTTTGCACCTACAGTAAAAGTGTTAGCCGTTAAATTATTAAATGTTGGCGAAGCCTGGAATGCACCACCATTAATATTAAATGTAAATCCGCTACCACCGCCGCTTGTTGTAATTGTGATGGAACCATTAGGAGTAGTGGCGCAGGGTGTAGCAGATACAGAAGTTCCCCCAACAGAAAAAGTAACAGTGGTACAGGGGTCATTTGCATTTATAGTAAAAGATGCAATGCCGGTACAACTATTACTGTTTTTAGCTGTTACTGTATAAGAACCTGCTGCCAGCCCGGTAAAATTTCCTGAAGACTGAAAGGCTCCGCCATTGATGCTGAAAGTGAATCCTGAACTACCGGTTGCTGAGGCAGAAATACTTCCATCATTTATTCCGGCACCAGATGTATTATTAGTAGTGCCGGTAACAATAATAGTAACGCCACTGCAAGGGTTAGGTACACCTCCACCGCCTCCTTTACTGCCACAGGACTGAAATAATGCTGCGAAAATTATAAAACCCAAAAGAAAGAAATAGATTGAATTTTGTGATTTCATAATTTCATTTTATTGATAATTGTAAAACAAAAAACCGTATTGCTTTAAATGCAGTTTTTGCATAATAAATTTATTCATCCTTAATTGGTAGCTAAAGAATAAAAATAATCTCTATTTATTTTTTTGAAAAGGAGTAAATGAGGCGGTAAATAAAATTCCACCGCTGTTAAGTTTTACTTTTCCATAACCAACTCCATTTAATGCAATTTTCATGTAAGGTTCAGCTTGCATCGTGAGATGAGAATTTATCTTCCTTGAATATCCACCGGATAAATTCAGGACGGAAAAATAATGTTTGTTTTGATTTTTAAAAGTTCTGGAATAAGAAATGTATTGAGGGCTGGAAGGTGGTTTGAAATAATACTTATATACCTCTTTCTTCATAAAAAGACTTGAAGTACCTGCAGAAACAAACCAACTTTGTTTTTTTGTGCTGTTGAAATAATAATCAATGTTCAGAGGAACATCATATACTTTACAATCCGCCTCAATCGTTTTCAGGTTCGGGTAGTAGCTCCAGAAATTGGCTGGTGGGTTATAGTCTTGAGGTCCGGCAGTGTAAATCTTTCTTCCAATATAAAATCCTGAACGAATTGAAAAATGGTTTGAAATTTTATAGCTAATCCCTGCTCCATAGGCCAGCTTTGTTTTGCCGGGTTTACTTAAACCAACTGTACTTAAATCAGGACCTGCGGAAACAGATAAAGAAAATTTGCCTGAAGAATTTTTCTGTTGATTTTTAGGGGCTTTTGTATCATTTTTATTGGCAATAGCAGTTACATTATTTGCAGTGGCTTTTTCACTAAGGGATGGAACTGCCTCAACAACATCTTTCATTTCTTTCTTTTGCTCTAACTCTTTCGGTTGTAAATTTTCTGCCGTAACAGCAACATTAATTTTAGAATCTCCGGAAATTATTTTTGTTTCTTTCTTGATAATTGAAGGTTCAACTGATTGTTGTGGAGTTGGAATTACAGTGTGATCAGCAATAGTTTGTTGTTTATCTTTTTTACTCGTAAATTTTTTATTCGGAGAAATCGTAACCGGTTTTTTAACTATAAGGCTGTTATTTTTCACAAAAATATTTTTTTGTGAGGTTTTTGAAATTGCCGAAGGTTCATGTACAGGGTTGATATTTTCAGATTCAGGAATATTATTTTTGATAATTTCATTTTGTTTGGGATTTTCAAATTGTAATGGTTGTTTTTTTTCTTCATTAAGAGTAGTTATTGCAGGTTTATTAGCGCCAATAATTTTTTCATTGGAATACTTTTGAACCCGGTTGTTGAATATCAGTAAAGCAGCGCCACCACCAGCCACTAAAAAAATGAAGAAAAGAAAGATAAATCTTCTCCTTTCATCTTTTTTTTGAGGAAGGTGTTTATCAAGAAGTTTTTCCATTTTTTCCCAGGATCTTTCATCAAAATCAGGGGAATGGTTTTCTAATGACTCAACTATTTTCTTATCAAATTCTTCAGATAACATTTCTCTTAAATTTTATTTCTGTTTCTTTTGACAATATTTTTTGTAATTGCATTCTGGCTTTGGACAAATTTGATTTGGAGGTTCCTTCTGCAATTCCAAGTTTATTTGAAATTTCATCATGACTCAATCCATCAAATACAAACATGTTAAATACAGTTCTGTAGGCCGGTGAAAGTAATTGAATGGCTTTCAAAATTTCGTTATATGATAATTTATCCAATGCTGTTTCATAATGAGAGGCAATTTGCAGGGTGGCAGGATCAGCCTGCTCAATTTGCCGGTGCTTTTTATTTTTCCTATAATGATCGATCGCTGTATATACCATTATTTTTCTTAACCAGCCTTTGAACGAAGCAGCCGTATCAATATATGCCGGTTGGTACCTGTGTATTTCTTTAAAAATCTTGAGAAAGCCATCATTGAGAATTTCAATAGCATCATCATAATTCCCGGCATAACGGTCACAAATAGTCATAGCATATCCGTAGAAAGAGCTGTAGATTTTTTTCTGGCTCTCCCTGCTGTTCATTACACATCCTTCAATATGTTCTGTCAGTTCCCTGGCTGTCAGCAAGATTTTGATATTTCGTTAATTAATCGGGCTCAGGGCAACAGAGGTTGCTTGGCTTAATTACAAATTACTGAATTTTGACGATTTTGTTTTTCCATCTACATGGCGATAGAGTATTGGCCATCAAAAACAACAAAATTAGAAACTATAATGGCAATTCCGGTTTGTAAAATGTCTAATTGTAAATTGACGAATGGCCTTATAACAAAACCAGCTATCAGGTCATTAAGACCATGCTCCATTTCTAAGAATCCTATTGTTTTCCTTTGCATAACCTGCAATTAAAAAAAACGGAAGCAATACAGGATAAGATAGCTGACGATATTGATCACGATGGCTGTCAGTAAAGTTTTTTGAACAGGTAATTTCCTGTTAAGAAAATAAAGGACTATAAACTCTATAACAAAAGTGATGATATACAGAATTAAAAAATCGGATAAATTGTCAAGATCAAAAGGCCGACCCGATACTAAAGTAAGAAGATAGCCTGCTGCCATTGAAACAAGATTGATGATAAGAGCATCCAGGAAGGATTTGCCAGCATTATTATATTTCATTACCCACATGATAAGGCCTTCCACTACAACAGTGATAAAAAGGAAAATTGCTGCAAATACAAGTATGAGGACTGCTCCGCCGGCATCCAGAATAAATTGGTTCATAAAAGCTGTTTTGTTAATGATAAATTAAACCGGAATAATTAAAAGACCAGATAGCCAAGTTAATTTATTCCACTTGGAATTATCTGACTTTTTTCATCACTGCTTATTTCATTAAAAACAAAATATCCGACTGCAAAAACTGAAATGACCAGATAAGCCACCACTGCATAATGATACCAGGGCCAGTGTTGAGAGGAAAAAAACCAGTCACCGTAATAATAAATGACAAACAGCCCGATTACTGATTTTACTATTTCCAGGTACAAGGCATTGCGGTTTCGATCCATTAATTCAGTATAGGCATAAATAGAGATAAATATAAACCCCCCAAAATAAAAAATATGAGGAGTTCCGATCTGGGCTATAAATGCAAAAAAATAAACTAACAGAAAATAATTGAAAAACATCTGAACCCAGCTCCAGGCAATGAATGTTTTTGAGGCAGGGGTGTCGAATTTGTTATAATGATATACGTCGCTGATATAATCAACCGGGTAATTTTTTTTTACATCATCCGGCCGCCATCCGGTGGGCATAAACCAGATCCTTAATTTGTCCTTCCATTTTTCAGTTCTCCATGCATCTTTAATTAAAAGCCAGAAGTGAATAAAATTTATTTTTACAGGGTTCCATGTTTTTACCGGTCTTGTAACTCCATAAACCGGGGTCACCTCTTTTAATTCCTGCTGGAATGTACCAAAGAGTTTATCCCAAAAAATAAAGATCTGCCCCAGGTTTTTATCCATATACTCTTTATTGATAGCATGGTGTACCCGATGATGGGATGGGGTAACAATGATGTGTTCAAGAAAACCCATTTTATTGATGAGCTGGGTATGATACCAGTACTGTAAAAAAAGATGAAGCGGCGCAAGAATAGCAATCACTGTTGTAGGTACACCTAATAAAGCAGCCGGGATTAAAAGAAAAGTAAAGAAATTGATGAAGTTGGAAATGGATTGTCTTAAAGCACAGGAAAGGTTGAACTCTTCGCTACTGTGATGAATAACATGATATGTCCAGAAAAAATTTATTTTATGGCACCAACGGTGTACCCAATAACCCTGGAAATCGATTACAATAAATGCAATGATATAAATCGCAATAGTGCTTTGAATGCTGAAAATGGCAATTTTATTCACCAGCCATTGATAAGTCAAAATGGTTATCCCAATACCTAATATATCTTTTACAACATTGGTAATACCAGAGCTGAAGCTGGATACACTATCCAATCCGCGGATTACCTGCAATCCTTTTCTCCACTCAACTATTTTCTCGATGAAAAAAAAGAAGAAAAAAAAAGGAACTGTTATATTCAAAAGCTTTCCGTAAGTTTCCATGAATTTCTGTTAATGGGTAAAATTAATATTTATTCTTTTTCAAAATATTTTTTACTCAGTTTTGGAGAAGCCGTTCTTTTCCATGCACAGGTTAATGCGTCAATAAGCATTTCCTTTTTAATCTTTTTCAGGTTGATGAAAGTTGCTCCCTTCCGTCCCCAGCCTCCCGGAACCGGGAATATCACTTCTTTTTTAAAACTGCAGAAAACTGATTGATCTTTCAACGAAAGATTTACCATCATCAGGTGTTTGTCTTCGTGCAGGGTAGCATATATTTTATTCTTAATCCGGAAATCTGGAATATGGAAATGGCTTTTTTCCTCCACTTCAGGAAGTGATAATGCTGCTTTTCTTGCTTGTTCAAGGGATATCACATGATGGAATATTAATTTAATTCTAGTATTTCAAAAACTGATTTTCTTATTTGAACAAGATTTTTTGGAGTGTTACATAAGATGACGTAGAAGATTTTTTTATCCGGAATCCATACATAATCTGCCCTGAATCCTCCCTGTGAGCCGGTATGTCCAACGATTCGTTGATTTTCAAAATTTGTTATGAACCAACAAAGCCCCAAAACAGATGAAACACTGTCATTCCAGTTTTGATGTGGAAATATAGTTCTTGACTTTGCAATCCAAATGCTATCCAGGAAAATATTTTTTTGTATAGCCTGTTCATATTTCCAAAGCTCATCAACACTGCTCCAGACACCGCCATTACCGGCTGCAGCAAACGTTGGCTCTTCACCATAGTCTTTTTCAAAATATTTATTACCATCAAACAAATAGCCATGTGATACTCCTGTTTCAGGATATGGTCCGTCTGTGATAGTGGAAGTTTTCATTCCGGCCGGTTCAAAAATTAATTGCTGAATGTATTTCTGCCATTTCATGCCGGTTACTTTTTCAATAATAAGTGCAAGACCATTGAATGCGGGATTAGAGTAATGAAATTTTTCGCCTGGTTCAAATTCAAGGCTTGTATCTAGTTTTATTGGCGCCCAATTTTCTTCATCTTTTGCCGTAAGATAAAAAACACTGTCTTCTGTAATCTTTCTGCTGTCAGGCAAACCGGAAGTATGAGTCAACAGGTGGTAGATTTTTATTTTCCTGGCTATTGAACTGTCTTTAAAGTCCGGAAAATATTTATAAAGGTCATCATTCAATAAAAGTTTATTTTCTTTTGCCAGCTCTAAGATGCCGAAAGCAACGAATGTTTTACTGATAGATCCAATATTAAAAAGAGTTTGCGGGGTTATGGGTTCTTTAGCATTGATATCAGCTAATCCAAATCCTTTCTGGTAAATAATATTTCCATCTTTTGCAATCAATATGGCTCCACCAGGTTCATTTGATTTGAAACTGGAATCAAATAGTGTATCCAGTTTTTTTTCCAGCGGCTTTTTTTCAGTACAACTGAATAATAATATCAATATGGATAACAGGCATATTTTCATATGTTTTAATTTTAATAGAGGTCGTTTTTAAAAAATCAGCATTGAAAAACTATACTTACGATTTTAAAGTTAAAGAAAATGATTGTAGTCAAACCAATTCAATAGCCTGTATTACAAACGGGTATCTTCCAATCATCCCTTTTATCGGTGTAATACTTTAATAATGGTGGAAAAGAATTAGCCTCCTAAAACAGTTTAGTTCTTTAAATTTCTTAGATTAGAATGTTATTAATTTTTTTACCTAAATCAACTGTTATGAATTCTTCAAAATTTTTTATCGGAGGTATTATTGGCGGCGTAGCAAACTTCTTATTAGGATGGTTAGTTTGGGGAATGTTACTTATGAATTTTATGAAAGAACATTCTTCCGAAGCAAGCAAGGCGGTAATGAGAGCTGACGATGATGTAATATGGTGGGCATTGATCGTAGCAAATCTATTCGCAGGCTTTTTGCTTTCATACATCCTGAAGAAGGCAGCGGTCAGTTCTGCAAGCGCCGGTGCATCTACCGGAGCCGTTGTAGGGCTATTAATATCAGCATCTATTAACTGCTTTAATTATGCCTTCATGAACCTAAGCGATACCACTGCAATGTTAACAGATATGGCAGCTAGCCTTGTTGTAACAGCAATTGTTGGTGGCATTATCGGCTGGTATTTCGGAATGGGTAAAAAAGCCGCCTGATTAGAAAATAATTTACTTTATCGAAAGGCCCTTTATGGGCCTTTATTTTTCTTTTTAAATGAGTACAGATATTCCAGTTTTTTCCACCGGTGTTTTACAGGTGCAACTGAAAAATATTCTCACTAAAAATGTCAGGCATATTTTCATATAGGCTGTTTTATATTAGGCATTGTTAAAAATTCATCAGTTAAAAGCGGCAGTATAATTGTAAAGCAAAGGAAAATGACTTTAGTCAAATCAATTCAATAGCCTGTATTACAAACAAGTATCATCTAATCATCTCTTTTATTAACGTAATTCTATAATAATGGTGCAAAAGAATTAACCCGCTAAAACATTTTAGTTCTATAAATTTCATAGATTAGAATGTTATTTATTTTTTTTACCAAAATCAACTGTTATGAACTCAAACAAATTTTTACTCGGCGGAATTGCCGGCGGCATCGCTTTCTTTGTTTTGGGCTATGTTTTTTATGGAATGGTTTTTAAAAGTTTTTTTGATGAAAATGGCATGGTTGTCAATATGGATAGTATGGTATGGTGGGCAATGATTGCAGGAAATTTGGCCTATGGTTTTTTGCTTGCCTTTGTTTTAGGTAAAGCAAATGCCTCAACTGTTGCTGGCGCAGCGGGGATCGCCTTAGTAGCAGGGTTATTACTGGCATTGTATTTCGATCTTACTATGTATGCTATTGGACATGGATTGACTACAATAAAAGCCCTTTGTGCTGATGTTGCATTAAGTGCAGTATTATCAGCCATAACCGGAGCTGTAGTTGGTTGGGTTTACGGTATGGGTAAAAAAGCCGCCTGATTAGAAAAAAGATTTTTAAAAGGCCCTTCCCGGGGCCTTTTTTATTGGCAAAATAAAATATACATTGTTTAAAATTCATAATTATAATAGATGCCTTTTAGCTACCTTGTTTATGGTTCATTGGGATTGGTTATCATAGCTCTTCTTTTCTATTTCTTTAACGATAAGAAACGTAAGTAAGTCCATTTAAATCTGCGATAGTTAATGAACCACCTTATCATTTTTTGTTAAACATATTCAGACTTTAAAAAGAATGCAATAGATCAAGCATTCTATACGCTTTATCAAACAAATTAGATTTCAGGCGTCCAATAAACTTTTTTTGTATTGATAAGAGGCAGGGTAATTGTCTCCTGATTAATAACTTAAAAATTTTTGTCATGAAAACAAACAACAAAGAAAATTATGCTGTTGCATTATTGCTAGCCGTTTTTGGTTCAATTTTATTTTCTTTCACTAAACCTATGGGTGGGGATAGTTTTGAAATTTATCTAAATAACAAACTGGTGGTACAGCAGGTTGTGGTAAAAATGAAGGAAGTGAAAACTATCTCATTGGATCAAAGTAATTACAATGGAGAAATAGGGATCGTTTACAGCCATTGTGGGCTATCAGGGAAGGATAGGAAAATAATAATTAGGGATGCTCAGAGCAAAGTATTAAAGCAATGGAGTTTTGCCAACGTTTCAGGTGCCGGTAACAATACAATGAACTGCAAGACCAGGGACATTATCGATTTACAGAGGAATAATAACGATAGTTCATTAAGTCTATATTATTCTTCAAATGAATTACCTGCTGGCAAATTGCTTGCTCAAATCAATGTGCTAAAAAACAGCCAGGTGAAGCCATAAATACTACCTAAACTGATTGAGTTATTTAACAGGGGTTGCAGAGAAGCCTCTGTTTTATACTCATTTTTGCTGAGGATAAATGGGAAAAAATGAATGCCTTAACAGAATTATTTTAGTCGCTTTCTTCCAGGTGAAAATGCTGGTGATGTGCTCCGGCTGCCACATGTAATACAAATGCTGCAATAGCAGTGTCCTTCAAAATATTAATCAACTCTGATTGACGCACATCTTTATCTCCTGCATTCAAATAAGTAGGAATGTGAACCCAAAGAATGAATATTACCAGGAGTACGAAAAAAACATATCCCGTAAATTTTACATATTGATTAGTTAAAAAAGATAAACCTACCAAAATGAATGCAGCGCCAACAATATAGGCAATGGTAATTCCTCCTGGCAAATTTGGCGGGATATAAACAAATAAATCATGTGGATGTGTGAAATGAAAAATTCCAAATGAGATAAGAACCAGAGATAAAACATAAATCGCAATTCGACTGATGATATGATATTTCTTCATAGTTGGTAAGTTTTGGTTGATAAAAGGTACAACAAATAGCTGGTAGAAAAAAAACTTGTTGTCCAATAGTTGAGTTTAAATTAATCAAAGACAGGTTTCTTAATCATCCGGTTCTCTGACACAGGTCATTTATTTCATAATTATCAACAGTTAACTTGAAAAGTGAAAATCAGAACCCGTTAATTGGGAACAAAAAAATCAGGATATGAAAAAAACAAGAGCATTATTATTCATGCTTATTTTTACGATTACCGCAACTTGTCAGCAAACACCGGTACCGGAAATAAAAATTCAGAGGGATTACTTAAGTCTGAGCCATACACAAAAAACAATTGGATGGATTTTAGTGGGAACGGGAGCTGCAATTTGTGTTTTAATGAGTTTTGATAATAATCATGCCAGCACACAGGAAAGCTGGTTCGAGGTCAACTTAAACGAACTGGATTGGATAGGATACAGCGTTGGAGGGGCAATGATGGCAAGCAGTATTCCATTATTCAGTGCAGCGCACCGGAATAAATTGAAAGACGAAGCAAACTCTGTTTTCTTCAGATTCGAGGGAGCTCCGGGAATAGGGGGAATCATAAAAACCAAACGCTACCCTGCAATCGGAGTAAATTTCAATCTGAAGTAATTCTGATAACCCATTCTTTCCCGGCAATATGAAAACGCATATTCTGAAACAACATTTTTTAGTAGCATTGTGATAAAATAAGGCCGGCTGCATGAGTCTGGCACTAATGGTTTTTTTACCGATGCATTATAATTTTTCATTGGATGACCAGTTTTAACAACCAGATTAAACAACTACTCATTTTATCACTGTTGTTGTTAATGATTCTCCTGGTGATAAAAGAATTGTATATTTTCTTTCCCGGTCTTTTAGGAGCACTGACACTTTATATTCTTTCCCGGGGTAGCTATTTCCAAATGATTTATCATCGTAAATGGAGTAAAGGGTGGTCGGCTGGCTTGTTTTTGATTGGATATATGTTGCTTCTTGGTCTTTTTATATTTTTTATAATTTCATTACTACAGCCTAAAATCCAGTATTTTTTAAATAACCCCGCTTCAATAATTAAAAAGGCAAATGATGCTATAATTGATGCACAGCAAAAGTCAGGTCTAACATTTATTTCTCAAGGCTCTTTGTCGGATTTATTAAACGATGTATCCGCTTTCATTCCCACCCTGATAAATAGCACCGCTAATCTTATCACCAACCTGGCTATTCTATTATTTGTACTGTATTATATGCTGGTACACGGAAAGGAGATGGAGGCTTTTCTTGAACGAACTATTCCGCTTAAACAAAAAAATATTGATATACTTTCTTCAGAAACCAAACGGATTGTAAGGGTCAATGCACTGGGCATACCAATGATCTCCCTGATCCAGGGACTTACAGCCACATTAGGGTATTATATTTTTAATGTACAGGAATTTGTTCTATGGGGCTTTATTACTGGTGTTTTTGCTTTCTTTCCGGTAGTGGGAACTATGATTATATGGGTTCCACTTGTAATATTCATGTATGCCTCTGGTAATACATGGAATGCAACGGGGCTGCTTATATATAGTCTGGTTGTAACAGGAAACGTTGATTACCTTGCCCGTATTACCTTACTTAAAAAAATTGGTCATATACATCCAATGGTTACCGTTATTGGAGTTATTGTTGGCCTGGGTTTGTTTGGATTTATTGGGCTCATCTTCGGGCCATTACTGGTTAACTATGTTATTTTGCTTTTCAAAATTTATTCAAGTGAGTTCATTGAAAACAATACTAATTCCTGATATTTTCCATTCAAAATAATGTTAACTGTCTCTGGTCAAGATTTGATTTACCAGTGATTGAATGTGGTTCAACACAAAATACCGGTGATTCTTTATATCGGGATGCGACAACAATCCTGGTATTTCCTGCCTGTTCGCTAAAAATTTTTTCTACCAGTTTCGGATTGTTATTATTTTTTGAAAGATGAGATAATATTAATAGACGGAGATCTTTTGATCTGTAATTCATGAATAGTTCCAGGGCCTGAGTATTGGACAAATGTCCCTCATCGCTACTGATTCGTTTTTTTAAATGAGGGGGATAGCTTCCGTTGGCCAGCATTTCTTCACAATAATTGGCTTCCAGAAATGCTGCATGGCATTTTGAAAAATAACGGATTACCTGCTTACAGGCATAACCAATATCTGTAATGATCCCGATATTTATTCCGTTACCTGTTACCATAAAGCTATGCGGATCACTGGCATCATGTGATTTGGTAAATGCAGTAACGGATAAATTTCCGATGGAGATTGGTTTGCCGTGTTTAAAGGATTTGATCAGATGTGATTCAACAGGTCTGGAACAATTATGACGAGTTACGCTTGTTAAAAAAACCGGTATCTGGTATTTTTTTGATAACACGGAAATGCCGGTAATATGATCGGCATGTTCATGCGAAACAAAAATAGCTTGTACATTTGACAAGCTAAGCCCTGATCGTTTCATTCTTTTTTCTGTTTCCCGGCAGGAGAGGCCCGCATCCACTAAAACAGCTTCTTTACTGTTGCCAATATAATAGCAGTTAGCATTGCTGCCGGAATTAAGCGAGGTAATATAAAGTGACATAGATTTTCAAAAATAATAATACCTGATCATAATTGATCTTTCAACAAAACAGCAGCAACTTAATTTCACCAACTGGTTTGGGCAATCCTAATCGTATCCAATATGATTGTCATTACAAATAACAGGAAGCATTGAAAATAATACGACTCCAAAAGATAAAATATTATGTAAATTAGTTCAGCCGTTTGGCACGGAATGCTGAATGGGCTTTTAATTAAAACCACTTAAAATGAAATATTCGGAGTTGATTGCTCAATTCAGAAATGAATTGACAATTAATAAAAAGCAGGCTGAAAGATTAGTAACATTGACCCAGAGGCAATTTACCTGGCAACCCGAAAAAAATAAGTGGAGTATTGCCCAATGCCTGGAACATCTTAATATCGTTGCCAGACATTATCTCAAATACATGAATTTTGATATTGCACTCAAAAATCCAACGGATAATGAATTTAAGCCTGGTTTTTTAGGCAATTTCCTGGCAAAGAATTTCGCCGTCATTCCCCCTAAAAGACGATTCAAAACTTCACGGTCTTTTTCACCGGAAAACAATATGAATGGTCAGAAGATCTTAAAAGATTTTTTAAACAACCAGGATAAGATGATGGAGCTGGCAAACAAGGCAGGAGAGGTCGATTTAAATAAAAACAAAGTGCCTTCCCCAGCCACCAGATTGATTAAATTCAGGTTTGGCGATGTATTCAATATGGACGGGAAACACACGGCCCGGCATTTATATCAAATTGAAAATATACTCAGAGCTGAGGGGTTTCCGGGGTGATGCATGAGGGCCAATAAGAGGAATTTATCAACATCTCCCAAGAGAAAAAACTTTTATTAGTTACTTGCAAATGGAAATAAACTATATTTGGTAGTGGTAAAAAATTTAACCCGTTAAAATTTTAAATCTAAAACATCATGGCAAAGAAAAAAAAAGCTGCAAAAAGACCAGCAGCAAAAAAATCTGCTAAAAAAGCAGCAAAGAAAACTGTAAAAAAATCAGCTCCAAAAAAAGCCGCTAAAAAAGTTGCTAAAAAACCAGCTCCAAAAAAAGCCGCTAAAAAAGTTGCTAAAAAGAAATCGGCACGTAAACCAAATGCAGCGTTTATGAGACCTCTTTCTCCAAGTTCTGCATTAGCAGCTGTAGTAGGAAGTAATCCACTACCCCGTACTGAAGTGGTGAAAAAATTGTGGGTTTATATAAAGGCAAACAATTTGCAGGATAAAGTCAACAGGCGTATGATCAATGCTGATGATAAACTGAGAACTATTTTCGGAGGGAAAAGTCAGGTATCCATGTTTGATTTGGCTAAACTGCTTTCTAATCACCTTTCATAGAAAATGGTAAATAATAAAAATGTACGGGCTTCTGATAGGGGGCCCGTTTTTTTTACTATCGCGTAAAGAAAATACTATTTCACCCGGACGAATACCAGTTTTACATGTTTTCTCCCAGATTCACGTTCATCAATTTCATATTGATGAAGACTTTTGATCAGGGGCAATAATTTTTCAAACCCATAATTCCGGGGATCAAAATCTGGCCGCTTTTTTAATAACATATTTCCCAGTTCACCAAGAAAAGCCCAGCCATTCTCATCGGCAATATCCTTAATACTTGCGGTAATCAGATTTACGAGGTTCTTATCCGCTTTACTGATTACTTCTTTTTTCCGGAGGTCTGAAAGCTTTATTTGTTTAGGTGAAGATTCAGGCTGTTCCAGAATTTCTATATAGATAAATTTGTCGCAGGCAGCACGGAATGCAGAGGGGGTTTTTTGTTCACCCATCCCAAACACTTTCATACCGGCTTCTCTCAACCGGGTGGATAGCCTGGTGAAATCACTGTCACTGCTGACAAGGCAAAAACCATCTACACGGCCTGTGTAAAGAATATCCATCGCATCAATGATCAACGCTGAGTCCGAAGAATTTTTCCCTATTGTATAGCTGTATTGTTGCACTGGCGTGATGGCATGATCCAGCAAAACTGTTTTCCAGCCGGAAACATGGGGTTTTGTCCAGTCGGCATAGATGCGTTTGAATGTGGGAACCCCATACTTGGTAATTTCCTCCAGAATGCCATTAATCAGCCGGTAAGGAATATTATCTGCATCTATTAAAACGGCAAGCCGAAGGTCTTTTGCATTTTCCATTGTTAAAAAAATATTGAACAGGAAAGGTAAACATTAATAAAGCATAATGATCTGATGGTGTAAATACTGGCTGGAGAAATGTCGTAAACTTACTTTAAAAAAAGAGTAAAAGTGATCTTGCTGAAAAAAAGAAAATGAGCTTGTTTTGTATGTTACTTCGTTGCTATGGAACTCATGATGTATATAGGAAACGATCTCATTGAATCCATTCCGCTGGATCCTGAAAGAATTCCCAAACCGGGTTACCTGGGCAATTTCAAACGTGGCCTCAAGGTAAAGTATTGTGAACTCATAAAGCAAGCTGCAACTACTCCTGATTTTTTAGTTAGCAACATCACGCCGAAAACTAATATAACCCAACATCATTCATCAGGAATTAGTAAATAGTATCATCGAAGCCGAAGGCAGTTTTTCCACAAACATTCAATTTTACCATTTATCTCTGACATAGTCTTTCACAATAACAATGTATAATACAACGATTACTGTTTTTCCCAATCATAGTTCGTAGTTTTAAGTATGCGTCAAAATTCCTTTCTGCTTTATGGAGCATATGGATATACGGGTGAACTGATTGCCCGTTATGCCCGTCTATATAACCTGCTACCCATACTGGCTGGCAGAAGAGAAGCGGCGCTGGCGACATTAGCTAAAAAACTTAATCTTTCTTATAAAGTTATTGACCTTGATAATACTCCTGCATTGCTGGCTGCATTGAAAGAAGTGAAAGTGGTTGTGCATGCAGCAGGCCCTTTTCAGTTTACAGCAAAGCAAATGGTAGAAGCATGTCTTCAAACCGGTACACATTACCTGGATATCAACGGTGATATTGCTGTATTTGAAATGCTGAAAAAATATGATGCTGTAGCCAGCAGATCTGGAATCATGCTGATGCCAGGTGCGGGGTTTGATGTAGTACCTACCGATTGCACAGCGATGTGGCTGAAAAAATTAATGCCCGATGCCGTAGCCCTTCAACTTGCCTTTGCTACACTTGGTGGTGGTCTGTCTCATGGCACAGCTACTACTATTGTTAATAAATTGGGCGAAGGTGGCGCCGTAAGAAAGAATGGAAAAATTATCCGACAATCGCTGGGAAAAAATGGAATGTGGGTGGATTTCGGGAAAAAGAAATTATTTGTCATGACAATCCCCTGGGGCGATCTGTCCACAGCATATTTCAGTACCGGTATTCCCAATATAGAAACGTATATGGCTATTTCAATAAATAGTTATCGTATGCTGAAAATTCAACCGTTATTCAACTGGTTGTTGCGAACAAATTTTATCCGCCGCTATATAAAAAAGAAAATCAATAGCCAACCTGCCGGACCTTCAGATGAACAACGACAGAAATCAATCAGCCTTGTATGGGGACAAGTAACCAATGCTGAAGGTAAAACGGCTTCAGTAAGAATGAGCGGCCCGGAAGGATATACTTTAACCATGCACAGTGCGTTGCTCATTACTAAAAAAGTATTGGAGGGAAATTTGAGAATTGGTTACCAAACCCCGGCAACTGCATATGGCGAGGACCTCGTGCTTGAGATCCCTGATGTGAATAGAGAAACAATATAGCTGAAAGAAGAAAATGAAATAGATTAACACAGGATTTGAGTATTCAAACCGCGTTAATATTTACTGCTTAGTAAATTATTTTGTTTTGCTCTCTATTCTATGTTTTTTTATTCTATATATGTTGACCTATCCCGAAAACTGTTGCTACTGACAATTTTTAAAATACAGTAACGACAAACAAATAGCTTTGATAATTTACTAACAAATAAAGAATCAAAGAACAAGAAATGATAATTAGGTTTATTTTCGTTTGTCAGATAGATACTATTCTATAAAGTATAAAAATCCTGAATGAATAAATCCGGTTCGCTGATAGCCCGACTTTTTTCAATACGTAACCGGTATGGGGGAAAATTTTCAACACATAAATTGAAATTGCTGCATTTACTGCAAAAGGAGCAGGTTAAAGGAAAAAAGGCATTACAGTCTTATTATGATATTTTACTTTTCCTGATTGCTTATCCTGGTAATCGTGCTGTTTACAAACTCACTTTGCAATCATTACAACAACTGCAGGATTATATTCAAACCCATGAAAATTTAAAGGAAAGATTATATAATTCCGGAATCACCAATACACAGCTATGTGCCGCATTTAGTTTTGATATGGTAAAATGGCTGAGAAGTAAACATCCCCATGATGTCCGGCTCATCTCCTTTGATGCTGGTGACGGACAAATCCAATCCATCCTGTCGGTTGTAATGCCTAAAGTCGAGTCTGAAATTTTGCAGGACGCAAATTCGAACTGGAGATCATGGCTAAAAAAGTCATTGAAAAAGGGCGAAGATATTCTCGACAGGCTTATTGCTGTATTCGACGAAACAGACATCCGTCCGGAGGTCAGGGATGAACTCTGGAACGCCATTGGAATTAATGTGGAAATTAATTTTCCTTCGCATCATTGCCTTCCTTCATCTTTAATTACTCCCTATTATCACCGGTCGCTTATTAAAAAGGACACTAAGAAACTGGCTGCGATAAGACCTATCAGGGTTGATCTGAATGAGGCTGAAGCCGAACAAATGATAGAATGTGGAAGAATGATACTGTTGCGGCATCTTCGGGAAATTGATCCCATTACATTTACTGCGCCTTACTTAGTTTCTTATTACCAATTACCCCGTGGCATTTCTTTGGCTTTGATGGGTATGGTTCCTGAAAGAAGGCATCCCATTGACAGTTACATGGGATATGTAGTTTTTAAAAATGGACTTCCTGTTGCTTATGCAGGCTCATGGTTATTATTTGACAGCGGCCGCATAGGGTTGAATATTTTTCCTTCCTACCGTGGCGGTGAATCACAATACATTTTTGAGCAGGTATTAAAACTGCATAGCAAGGTTTATAAATTAAACCGATTCAGTGTTGATCCCTATCAGCTTGGAAAAGAAAACCATGATGGCATTCATTCCGGTGCTTTCTGGATTTATTATCATGCCGGATTTCGCCCAATCCGTAAGGAACAGTTGCAAATCGCAGAAGCGGAAGACATGAAAATAAAAACTACTAAGTTGTACAGGAGCCCTTCTTCCATCTTAGCAAAACTGGCTGATTCAAGAATGGAAATTGTAATGCACAAAAAAGCAGTGAGGTTTGATGCAACGGATATGAGCCTTGCTTATTCCAATATAGTAGAAACTCAATTCAGCAATAACCGGAAACGGGCGGAAGAACAATCATTCACAAAATTGGCTAAGCTGCTGCAAATAAAAAATTTTTATGAAGAAAAAATGCAATTCGTTTTGAAGAACTGGTCTGTACTTCTTCTCAGCAACGAACAGGAATGGCGACACAACAACCGGTTAAAAAAGAAACTCAAAAAACTGTTTCAATTAAAAGCAAGCGGCCCCGAAGAAGAATACATTTCGGAATTACAGCGGACAGTGGAATTGAGAAAAATTCTGGAGAGAATACTGAAACAAAATTCAGGATAAGTTCATAGGGTCCTAATAGCGGATTTTATTGACCCTCGCAGTCTTCCTAAACTATTCCCGCCAGCTTTTCACAAAGTAAAAGCGGCACAGTTATTAGCATTTCTATTCCGTTAATCCTTTTTTATTTAAGACAGGTCTTCAATTTTAAAGGAATTCATCGGAGATTAAAACCAGCCGAAGCCATTAACTTTATAAAAATATTTTACCATGCGTATATATCATTTCTCCTTTTTTTTATTGGTCATATTCTTTATGGCGGGTACTCCATCTTCTTGGCGGGTTGCTCATAAGTTTGTACAAGTAAAGGGGAATAAATTTTTTCGTGAAAATAAACCATACACTTTTTTAGGAACAAATTTCTGGTATGGGCTAAACCTTGGTTCAAAAGGACCGGGTGGAAACAGAAGTCGTTTGATCCGTGAATTAGACAGGCTTGCTTCAATGGGAGTAAAAAATCTTCGTGTGGTAGCAGGTAGTGAAGGACCCGATACAGAACCATATAGGATGTTACCGTCCTTGCAAACTTCCCCGGGAAAATATAACAAGGAAGTGTTGGAAGGGCTAGACTTTTTACTTACTGAAATGACAAAACGGGATATGCTTGCGGTGATGTGCATGAATGATTTTTGGAACTGGTCAGGAGGAATGGGGCAATACCTTGTTTGGGCCGGTGCTGCTGATTCAATTCCTTATCCACCTCCGCATCCCGGTGGGGACTGGGGCAAGTATCAGCAATTTGCGGCTCAGTTTTACAGCAATAATAAGGCTATGAAGATGTTTGATGACCATCTCCGTTTTATTGTTAACAGAAAAAATTCCATCTCCGGAAAATTGTATAAGAATGATCCAACAATCATGGCATGGGAACTTGCAAATGAACCAAGAGGTATAAATAACCGCAATGCTTTTTTGAAATGGGTTGATCATACAACACAATTAATCAAACAAATGGATCCGAATCACCTGGTAACTACCGGGAGTGAGGGTAATACATCCAGTTCATCTGCGGGTACCGATGTGGTAGCTGATCACCAGAACAGAAATATTGATTATATCACCATCCATATCTGGGTGCAGAACTGGGGTTATTATGATCCAAAAAGAACAGAGGCTACTTATCAGCCTGCATTGGATTATGCATTGAAATACCTGGCACAGCACCTGGAAAAAGTAAAATCATTGAACAAGCCTGTGGTGTTAGAAGAATTCGGAATATCCAGGGATAAAAACAATCATGCTGCCGGTACTCCGGTTACGGTTCGGGATAAATATTATGCTTCCATTTTTAATGCTGTTGCCAACGAAATACAAAAAGATAATCATGCACTGTCAGGTGTCAACTTTTGGGCCTGGGGCGGAGAGGGCAGGCCAAGAGAACCCGAAGGAATGTGGAAACCGGGCGACAACTTTATCGGCGATCCACCGCACGAATCACAAGGATGGTATTCTGTTTTTGAAAATGATATGAGTACTATTTCGGTGATAAAGAAATATACAGCACTCATAAATAATAAATAGATATAAGATTGAAAATGATTTTTTTTTACAATTGATTGGGTTGATCCCGATGAATTCAGGGATGATTAACCTCTGCGAAAATTAATACTCTTAAGTAACATACCAACAACTATGGGGAGAATAAAACTAAAACGATTAATGTTATTAGAATGTTTCGTGATTGTAATGACAACTCTTTACTCACGGGGTCTGCCTTAATATGTTCTCTTATTTTCTGATTAAAAGAATCAATAGATAATATGCCGGGCAGGTGGAATGATTTTTTTTCTTCCTATCTTCCTTAAAATTTTTTGGATATGTCTAAACCATCCACTCACTTGCCTGGTCAACGATTACTTTCATTGGATTTTATGCGGGGGTTCATTATGGTTTTGCTGGCGCTGGAAAGTACTGCGTTGTATGAACATCTTTTTGAAGCGACAGAAGGAAATATGCTGCACGGGTTCTTTCAGCAATTCTTTCATCATCCATGGAATGGTTTACGATTCTGGGATCTTATTCAACCGGGCTTTATGTTCATGGCAGGTGCGGCCATGGCTTATTCATTACACAAGCAGGAGCAGGCCGGTGTTTTGTGGAAACATTCATTCAGAAAAATTCTAAAGCGCTGCGGCCTGTTATTCTTTTTCGGAGTATTGGATTATGCTGTAAGGCCCGGAGGATTATCATTTGAATTGTGGGATGTACTGACTCAACTTTCATTCACCACACTTGTTGCTTTCCTTATTTTTCGCTGGAGTGCAACGGCACAAATAATAGTTTGTATTAGTCTTTTGTTAATTACAGAAATTCTTTTCCGGTTCACTCATATTTCAGGCTTTGATCAGCCCTTTACTGACCAGCATAATTTTGGCAATTACATGGATCTTGTTCTGATGAATAAGATTAACAAGGATGGCTGGGTAGCGATTAATTGTATTCCTACCGCAGTTCATACAATTGGCGGGGCATTAACAGGTAAATTACTGATGAGTGAAAGAAAAGATAAAATAAAACAAATGTTTCTGTGGGGGGGATTATTACTGGTAGCCGGCTATGGTTTGGATTTTGCGGGAATGACACCAATTATCAAAAGGATCGCAACCAGTTCCTTCACACTGGCTTCATTAGGATGGTGCTTGTGGGGCCTCGCAGTTTGTTATTGGTGGATTGATACCCGTAATCATAGAAACAACCTGAAGTTTTTTATTGTAGTAGGGATGAACTCCATTTTCATTTACTTGTTTTTTGAAATCATCGGTTCCCGGTGGTTCAATGGATATACAAGGGCTGTTGTTAACGGGTTACTCGGCCTTATTCATACCCCCGGAATGCTGAGCAACATAATAGCTTCCTTGAGCATTTTTGCAATGGAATGGGGCTTGTGCTATTTTCTTTACAAGAAGAAAATATTTTTCAAATTATAACTTTAGCATTCCCTGAATCATCATCATCCCGGCTCTTCTTTTCAATTTGATTTGCTATCAGTCAGCATTTATTTCAACAAGCGGCGGTACAACCAACCACAACAGGAGCATTCTTTTATTTTTCCCGGACACGAAACTGTGCCAGGGAATTATTAATTACACCCGCAGAAAAATTTTCTTGCGATACATAAAATATAGAAAAAGCCATTGTAACATAACATAACAAACGGCCATAACAGCAATATTAAAGGGATCACCCACCCATTGACCTAACCATTTAAAAAATCCATTGGTTGTATATTCCCAGTTAATAAAATGACCGGACATATAAATCAGTATAGAATTCATGCCGATTATTTTAAAAAAGAATGCCCATTTTTTATATCCCAATACGTCAATGATATAATAAAAAAAGGCCAACAGGATCAAACTATAGCCGCCTGTGTTCAATACAAAAGAACTTGTCCATAGATTTTTATTGATTGGGAAATCAAGATCCCAAAGATGGGCCAATCCTAAGAAAACAAATCCTGTTACGGCCATCCACAATGCTTTTTTAGATGGAATCACAACATTATTTTTCAAAAAACTACCCGTGAATATACCCAGCAAACCTGTACCAATAGCTGGTATGGTCGACATCAATCCTTCCGGGTCATGAATACCCAGATACAATCTGCCCGGGATTAGGGAGCGGTCAATATAAGAAGCAAAATTTCCTTCCATGGTTAAATCACCCTTGGGAAAACCCGGTGCAGAAGTAAATTTCAGCAATAGCCAGTAACCAATCAATAAAACGCAAAACCAAATAATCTGCAAGCGTTCTTTTGAATACAAATAAATAATGTTAGCAAATATATAAGCCAATCCAATGCGGCCTAACACACTTGCAAAACGTATTTCAGAAAATGGTTTCAATTGCAAACCGTTATTATAGATGATACCCAGCAGCACAAGGATTAGACCCCGTTTTACTACCCGCCATAACAATTGCTGTTTCGTCTTTCCTTTTTCCAATTCACGGCCAACAGAATAAGGAGTTGCCACGCCGGCAATAAAAAGAAAAAGCGGGAATATAAGATCGTAAAAATGAAAGCCGTTCCAGTCAGGATGTGTGAGTTCATTGGAAATAGTGCCCCAGAAAGGAGAACCGGTTGCTTTAAAAAGTGCATGAAAAATTTCCTCAGCTCCCATGATCCAGAACATGTCAAAGCCGCGAAGAGCATCAAGTGAAAAAAGTCTTCCGGAAGTGTTGGTGGTTGTTAGATTCATTTTGTTTAAGTTTAAAAATTGCACCGGTAATTTAATACAATAAATAAGAAAAACGTATAATGAAATAAGAGTTGAAAATTAATCTATTTAAAGTTGAGTAGTTTATGATGCAGGATTTAATTTTATTTTTCGGACTATCTTACTACTATCATTCCCGCCTTTGGCGGGATTGCGTCGCATGCCAGGGCTTTGGTCGGCGTCCCGACATTCATCGTCGGAACTCTTATATGTTATGTTTGCAATTGAGCAATTACGAAGTATGCACAGGAGTTCAGTATCGTGAAGCGACAATAAGATTCCATTCATTACTGAGGCTATCGCAGGCGGAGGAATAAAATCATTGAATTATTTTTTTACCGGTTGATGCATCAGGCTTGTATTGATCAATTGCCCGACAATTTTGGGTGATTGTACTTCAATAAGGTAGCTATGCTGTGCAGGCTCTGTGATCCATGTATTACTTCCATCTTCTGCCACCATCATCCTACCTTTTTCTATCCTGTACCAGGGCTTGTATCCTTTAACGGCAACTAATACCGCTGATTCATCCCAGCTCATTCGGCCCGCACTGTCTTGTAGACTCAGCGGAATACAAATGCTGAATACATCTTTTACCGGGCTGTTTCTGATCGCTTCATTATGTATTAGCGGCAAACCTGTTCTTATATTCCATCCTATTTCAAAGCCGCTAAATAAGACAGGTGTTTCCCAGTTATTAAAAACAAATTGAGAAGCCGCAGCATCCCGGTCAACATTAAATTCACTACCGGAAGGAAATCTGCCTGCCATACAAACCAATTGTTTTACTTTTTGCCTTATCAACTCTTTACCATCCAGCCTGGAATATTTATCCGGCGCCGATTGCAATAAGGCAGCAAGATTAGTTAGAAATCCAACGGTTATTATTGTTACACTTTTATTCGGTTGCGATGCCAGCACTTTTCTGTACACGTCAGTTGCACCTGGTACTTCATCATTTTTTTTTATGTTATGCGGATATTTTAGCAGCAAGGTATCCGTCCAGTGTTGTCCGTCTTTTAATTCCAGTGCTTTGCCTTTTGGTACGCCAATTACTATACCCCTCCTGTTAAAATAAGTATTGAATACATTGAATACTGCTGCGACTCCTTCATATTTTGTACTGGCAACCGTGGCCAGAATTTTAGCATAGCCGCTATCTGCAAATGCATGCAGTAAAGTTATAGCTCCAACATCATCATAATCCGGCCCCATATCACTATCAAAAATTACAGGAATGGGCTTGGCTTTTTGTTGAGCGGGTAATGAAGCAGCCTGCATTAATAAATAAAAACAAAAAAATATTTTATATAACATAGTCAACAAAGATAATGATTGGCCCCATGGGCAGGGAAAGTAGTTTCCTTAAATTCTTTTATCAATATTAGTTTCGGTGTATGAAACAACAAAGGGACATTTTTTCAATTCAGACACTAACATACGTGGAGTTGCTAACAACAATAATTAAAATTTAAAATATACAAACAATCTTCCATGGTTTTTACTGTCATTTTCTATGCGATGATAGAGCGGTTTTATATGCGGAAGTTTCAGAAATCTTTGTACTTTCTTTTTTAGCTGACCACTGCCTTTGCCGGAAATAATCTCTACTTCTTTTATTCTTTTATCAATGGCATCTTCAAATGCCTGCAGTAATGCTTTATCAATTGCTCTACTATCGTTGTATATATCGTGGAGGTCAAGTTTTATATGGGACATGCTGTATTGTTAAATTTTTTATTTGCCATGTTGGTGTTCAGTCATGCTATTGGCGATGGCTTGACTAACAATCGAAGTTAAAACAAGATTAACTCAATTTGGTTGTTGGTGATTCTCCGGCATCGTAACCGCTCACGAACATCAACCGCGAAATGGCACTCTTAATACTTCAATTATATTATTGTTATTTAATTTTCTTATATTTAATAAGAGTTCAACTTCAGGAAATTCTATCTATATGCCTGCATATGAAATAGAAATCATTTTAAACCGCCAACTGGCAGATTGCCTTTCCATACCGGTGTTTATTACGGATACAGCAGGTAATCTGATTTTCTACAATGAACCTGCAGAAAAAATTCTGGGAACCAGCTTTGAAGATACCGGTGAAATGCATGTGGAGACATGGTCAACTATTTTTAAACAGCAGGATGAAAAAGGAAATTTACTAAGACCGGAAGAATTGCCTCTTGTAAGAACATTGCGGGATTGTTATCCATACCACAAAACATTCTGGATTGAAAGCCTGAAAGGGAAATCAGAAAAGATTTCAGTAACCTCTTACCCCATTATTGGCAGAGCCGGAAAATTTTTAGGAGCCGTTGCCATTTTCTGGGAAGCAAAAGATTTATGAAAATATCATTAAGGGGCGTTCGTGGTTCCATTCCCACTACCGGCCCCGATAACGCATATTATGGAGGTAATACATCCTGCACGGTGGTTTCAGAAAAAGATTGCCTGTTGGTGCTTGATGGTGGATCCGGTATGCAGAAATTCAGCCTGGCTAAAAACACAAACAACAAAAGGATTGATATATTATTAACTCACCTGCATCTGGATCATATCCAGGGGCTGGGATTTTTCAATCCCTTTTTTGATCCTTCATTAGATATACATATTTGGGGACCTGCAAGCAACACCCAAAGTTTACGTTCAAGACTTAGTCGTTATCTTTCACCGCCATTGTTCCCGGTGCTTCTCCGTGACCTTCCATGTAAACTAACACTGCATGAAATTGAAAACAGTTTATTTGAAATAGGTCCTTTTACTATTCAATCCCGTTTCATAATACATCCCGGACCTACGGTAGGGTTTCGGATTACCGGGCAACATTCAGTTTTTGCTTATATACCCGATCATGAACCTGCATTGGGTTCAATGGAGTTGCAAACAGATAAAAAATGGATTTCCGGTATTGACCTTGCATCAAACTCTGACCTGTTGTTGCATGATGCACAATACACTGCGCAGGAATATAAAAATAAAATAGGATGGGGGCATTGCAGTATGGAAGACGCTATCAAATTTGCATCACTGGCAGGTGTAAAACATCTTTTATTGTCACATCATGATCCTTCTCATTCCGATTCACAACTGAATGAAATATTTTCAGGGTTGAAAAAAAAGATTAACTACCCATTCAAATATGAACTGGCT
>JAHEZE010000084.1 GCA_023251235.1 Sphingobacteriales bacterium
TTTTAAAACAGCAACAATCCGGGATATGCCTTTTGCTGTTCGGGAAGGAATTGCAATTATTGGTTTACCCCCATTACTTAATGAAGCGCCACGGATAAAATCCATTTGACCGCCAACTCCGGAATATTGATAAGTACCGATAGAATCGGCACACACCTGGCCGGTGATATCAATTTCAATTGCGCTGTTGATAGCTACCATCTTATCATTTCTCCTGATAACATGCGGATCATTTACGTAATCAATATCCAAGAATTGAAATGCCGGGTTATCATCAACATAATCATACAATCGTTTTGTGCCGAGTGCAAAAGCAGTTACTACTTTGTTCGGGTGTATCTGTTTGTATTTATTATTGATAATATCTTTTTCAAATAAATCTATTATACCATCAGAACACATTTCTGTATGAACACCAAGGTCTTTATGATTACCAAGAGATTTCAATACAGCATCCGGTATAGAACCAATTCCCATCTGTAGTGTACTCCTGTCTTCGATAAGCCCGGCTATATACTCTCCTATTTTAATTTCTGTTGGGGTAATTGTATTCCCAAAATTTACTTCATATAAAGGTTCTTCACAATACACCATACTATCAAAACGGCTACTGTGTATTAAACCATCGCCATGTGTTCTTGGCACATTAGGATTTGCCAACGCAATGATATGTTTTGCAGTATTAACTGCCGAACGGGCAATATCTACTGAAACACCCATTGAACAATAACCATGTTCATCCGGCGGGGAAACCTGAACTAATGCCACATCAAGTGGTAAAACATTTTTATAAAACAGTTCAGGTATTTCACTTAAAAAAACAGGAACATAATCCGCCAATCCTTCGTTTACTGCATGACGGATACTGGCTGAAACAAAAAATGAATTGATATGAAAGATACCCTCATACTCTGGCTTATCAATCTGGATATCACCATAAACACTTATAGAAACTAATTCAACATTTTTTAAACGATAGGCATGGTTTGTCAATGCTTTTAATAAATAAGTAGGAGTTTGTGCACTGCCATGAACATAAATCCGGTTGCCGGATTGAATGATTGATAATGCTTCTTCTGCAGTTTTATATATTACCGGAACTTTCACAGGAAGCAAAGCTAATTTTAAATTAAATATATGAGCTGATGAGTCTTAACTGATGTAATGATTAGAATCAGTAAAATTATTTTGAAAGAAACCACTCTACGGCAAGTTCATACCCTTTCAAACCTAAACCAATAATACTTCCGGCAGCCTTACCCGAAACATGGGAAAGTCTTCTGAAATCTTCTCTTGCATGTACATTGGATATATGAACTTCAACCACCGGAGTTTTAATGGCTGCTACTGCATCACCAATAGCAACAGAAGTATGAGTATAACCACCGGGGTTAATAATTATTCCGTCAAATTCAAACCCTATCCGTTGTAATTCATTGATCAACTCTCCTTCTACATTACTTTGAAAATAGGAAAAATGAATATGCGGGTATTTTTGTTTCAGTTCCCCAAAAAAAAACTCGAATGACTTATTACCGTAGATATCTGTTTCTCGTTTACCGAGAAGATTTAAATTCGGCCCGTTGATAATGGCGATTTTCATAACACGAATTACTCAATTTTTCACGAATTATCACAAATTATTCGTGTTATCCGTCTTAATTCGAAGCTATCATCTTAAAAAACTCATCAAACAAATAGCGGCTATCGTGTGGGCCGGGAGTACTTTCCGGATGGTATTGCACGGAGAATGCAGGTTTATCTTTTAAGCGAATCCCTTCCACTGAGTGATCATTTAGATTAACATGAGTTACTTCAATATTTTTAGCTTTTTTTACTGATTCAGGATCCACACCAAATCCATGATTCTGTGTTGTGATCTCACATTTTCCTGTCAGTAAATTTTTCACGGGGTGATTCAGACCCCTGTGACCATGATGTAACTTATAGGTATCAACTCCATTTGCCAAAGCCAGTAATTGATGGCCCAGGCAAATGCCAAATGTGGGCTTATTCTCTTTCAGAATTTCTTTCATTGTTTCAATTGCATAATCCATCGCTGCAGGATCGCCGGGGCCATTTGAAATAAAATAGCCATTGGGTTTAAATTCTTTTACTCTTGCCGCCGGCGTTTTTGCAGGAAACACTTTTACATGAGCTCCGCGATCTGTCATGCATTGAAGAATATGCTGCTTACAGCCAAAATCCATTACAGCAATTTTAATGGGGGAAGAAGCATCGCCTGATTCATATTCCTTTTCAGTGGAAACAAAAGAAGCCAGTTCTAAACCATTCATGGAAGGGACTTTTGCCAACATTTTTTTCAATTCTTCTACATCTGCTATTTCAGAAGAAATAATACAGTTCATAGCCCCTTGCCGGCGGATATGAGTAACCAATGAACGGGTATCCACGCCTTCTATACAAACAATCTTATTTTTTTTGAGATATTCATCCAATGAACCCCTCGCCAGTTTTCTTGAGTATGTTTCTTCAAGATTACGACCAATTAATCCGCGGATCTTTACTGAATCAGATTCTACTTCGTCATCTTTGACACCATAATTCCCGATATGAACAGCGTTCATGATCAGTATCTGTCCATAGTAGCTTGGATCGGTAAACACTTCCTGGTAACCGGTCATTCCGGTATTAAAACAAATTTCACCGGTGGCCGTTCCATTAGCGCCAAAGGCAAAACCCCTACACAGAGTTCCATCTTCGAGGAGTAAGATGGCGGGTAACTTTTTTTCTGTCATAAAAAGAGGGTTGGAAAAATAATCCCGATAGTTATCGGGAGGCAAAAGTAGGAAGTATAAAGTTTCTTTGAACAGTAAAATGAAATCAATTTTTCACAGCTTATACATACTTCAATTCTTAATCTTCCTGGCCTTTCCTTTCTTTTAAATATTTAGTCCTGATTACATCCTGTACCTGTACATTATTGATCTTACTTTCCAGCCATGATACTACATCAAGATAATTGAAGGCCCTGGTCTCCAGCGGATTTCCTTCGTATTGCTTAAGTTTTTCCAGGAGTTTTTCAAATTCTGGCTTTAATGCATGTGCCCCTACCCGGAAAGAATGCCGGAGAAATGAAAACATTTCTTCTTCTACCTTACTCAGGTTTTCCATTTTTGCCATATAACGATACACAGATTTTGTTAGATACTCCAGTAATTCAAAATTACCCAGTTCATAATGCGCAATCAGGTGTAACAATCGGGCATAGCATTGCAGATCGGTACGTAAGTCAGCTTTCTGGTTAATGATCCTGTTTAGATAATCAATAGCCTTTTCATTATTCCCGCTGCCAAAATAAAGGGATGCTATTTTATAATAAAATACTAAAACCCGATGCCTATCCAGAAAAAGACCATATTCTTTCAGCATCTTTTCGAGAAATGGAACTAACCGTAACCCTTTTGTAAAAGTGCCATGCAAAAAACACAGATTGATCTTGGCAGTATATAAATAAACATAAGTAAGGATTCGGTTATTCTCATTTTCCAAAACAAATTTGTTTTTAGTAAACTGCTCAAATTTTCTTATTGCTTCATGCAGCTTTTTATGATTCTGAAGGTTGAAATGAGCACTCATCAGATTGTGCATTCCTTTTATATAGGTTGCGGTTTCCACCGCAAGCATCGATGGTTGATATTCAAAAAGATCAACCCATTTTTGTGTATGCCGGTAATATTGCAAAAAATCCTGGCGGATAAATGCATACCAGCAAAAACTCTGGTACAGGTACAATTTTTCATAAAAAGAAGTTGCTTTCAGCGCCCCGGCAGGTAAATGATTTTCAAAATAATTGTGAATATTCTCCAGGTCATTTTCATTTCGGGCATGACCATGTTGGATATACCAACTATATAATTGCAAAGAAAGATTGGATAATTTATTAATCATGGTGAGTTGATCAGTCACCTGGTTACTCTCCATTTCCAGTTGGTTCGCCCGGTTTTGCATACTGCGGGTGATGTACAACGTTTCAATCTTTTTTTCAAAAAAATGTACTTGCAATAAATAAGTAAGCTGGTTATTTACTTTAGCTAATTCCTTCAACCGGTCCAGCACTTTTAAACTTTGCAGGTAAAGGCCTTTATTATATAATATCCGAGCATGATCCATTTGTTCATGCAGCAGGATATCAATATTACTTTCATCCCTGATAATCCGGAGGCTGGCTAATATTTGCTTATAAAGACTGGCCCTGATATTAGAAAGTTGTTTTTTTGAAATTCCTTTGTTTCTTTTTAAAAGTTGCTTCTCATCATACTCTTTCATTCTGTCCATGGCATCAAACAACTGAATAATTTTAAGCTTGCCTCCGGAATAATTCCGCTTTACAAAAAGTTTAAAATTCCTTTTTTCACTCTTCTCCATTGACTTAATGAGCTGAAAAAGAGAATTTGCTGAACGGTTGGGCATTGTAAAAATATTTAAACAAAATCCTTTACAGGTAAGGGTTTGGAAGATATACGACCTCTCTGCCAAGCGTAAAATACGGGCAATTTTGACTTCGGCAAAATAGAAATTTGGAATACTTTCGGAAAAACAGGTCGTAAGTTTTTTTTTAAGGGAAGCGACTAAAAAATAAGTGACTCGTTTTTCATCACTAACAAACATTGGTTATGGCAAACAACAGAGTGTTTATCTTTGATACTACTTTACGTGACGGCGAACAAGTGCCGGGTTGCAAACTCAATACAAAAGAAAAGCTAGAGATTGCTCTGGAACTGGAAGACCTTGGTGTTGACATTATAGAAGCCGGATTTCCTATTTCAAGTCCTGGTGATTTTGAAAGTGTACAGCAAATTGCGGCCATTATAAAATATGCACAGGTTTGTGGCCTCAGTCGTGCTGTAAAAAAAGATATTGAAGTTGCTGGTGAAGCATTAAAACATGCAAAACATCCACGCATACATACAGGCATAGGCACTTCTGATTTACACATCAAAGCAAAATTCAATTCAACGAGAGAGGAAATTCTGGAGAGAGCTATTCAATGCGTAAAGTGGGCAAGAACTTATACTGACAACGTAGAGTTTTATGCGGAAGATGCAGGTAGAACAGATAATGATTACCTGGCAAGAGTAATTGAAGCAGTTATAAAAGCCGGTGCTTCTACTGTAAATATCCCGGACACAACAGGCTATTGTTTGCCACACCAGTATGGTGATAAAATTGCTTACTTAATAAACAATGTTCCCAATATTGATAAAGCAATTATCAGCTGTCATTGCCATAATGATTTGGGATTGGCAACTGCCAATTCAATTTCTGGTGTTCTCAACGGAGCCCGGCAGATAGAATGTACAATTAATGGATTGGGTGAAAGAGCTGGAAACACTTCGCTGGAAGAAGTTGTGATGATACTAAAACAACATCATTCGCTGGGCTATTATACAAATATTAAAACTGAACAGTTGAATCCAATGAGTCATTTGGTTTCCGACACAATGCGAATGCCGGTACAGGCAAATAAAGCAATTGTTGGCAGCAATGCCTTTTCACATTCATCAGGTATTCATCAGGATGGATTTTTGAAAGATGCTTTGTGCTATGAAATAATAAAACCGGAAGATGTTGGCGCCGAAGGTTCAAAAATTGTATTGACAGCAAGAAGTGGCAGAAGTGCATTGGCACACCGGTTTAAAAAATTGGGCTATGATTTCACAAGAAATGATATTGATACATTGTATGAACAATTTGTAAAAATTGCAGATTCAAAAAAAGAAGTTGAGGATGCAGACCTGTTGATTATGGCCAAACAATTCAAGCCGGAATCTGCAGTAGTATAAATATTTAGCCCCTATATTCCGATAGCTTTCGGAACCCCGAAAGGGAGACTTGACAAGCACACTATGATAAAAGCTAAAACTGAAACCAGATCATATGAGTTAAAAATATATGAGCATTAACATAAATAAAGACTTTTCACTGACCCCCCCTTTTGAAGGCATAGGGTCTACATTATTCGATAAAATCTGGGAGAAGCATATCGTTAAAAAAATTGATGATGGCCCTTCTGTATTCTATATTGACAGGCATTTCATTCATGAAGTAACCAGCCCGCAGGCTTTTACCGGATTAAATAAAAGAAGTATCAAAGTCTTTCGTCCACAACAAACTATTGCCACTGCCGACCATAATGTTCCTACTCTTAATCAGCATTTACCCATCAAAGAGGAACTCAGCCGGAAACAGGTTGAAGCACTAATAAAAAATTGTGCCGAACATGGAGTCGAATTATATGGCCTTGGACATCCGTTCCAGGGCATTGTTCATGTTATTGGGCCTGAGCTGGGGATTACTCAACCAGGTATGACGATTGTATGTGGCGATAGCCACACTTCAACACATGGAGCATTTGGTGCTATTGCATTTGGAATCGGTACCAGTGAAGTGGAAATGGTTTTGGCTACACAATGTTTATTGCAAACCAAACCAAAGTTAATGCGGATAAATGTGGATGGTGAATTGAACAAAGGCGTAGTAAGTAAAGACATTGTTCTTTATATCCTTTCCAAAATTTCTGCAAGCGGCGCAACAGGTTATGCGGTTGAGTTCGCCGGTTCTACTATCCGGGGTTTATCAATGGAAGCGAGAATGACTATTTGCAATATGAGTATTGAAATGGGTGCAAGATGTGGTTTGATTGCCCCGGATGAAACAACTTTTAATTATATCAAAAGAAGAAAATTTTCGCCACAAGGCGAAGTATGGGATAAAGCAATAGCATATTGGAAAACATTATTCAGTGATGGTGATGCAAACTTTGATAATGAAATTTTTCTTGATGCAGCGGATATAGAACCGATGATTACTTATGGGACCAACCCCGGAATGGGAATTGGTGTAAACGGAACTATCCCGACTGTTGAAACCGTTAATGAAACGGATAAGAATGGCTTATCAAAATCACTTGCATACATGGGATTAAAAGAAGGAACTCCCATTAAAGGTCAAAAAGTAGATTATGTTTTTATCGGCAGTTGTACCAATTCAAGAATTGAAGATCTGAGAATGGTGGCATCATTTGTAAAAGGAAAAAAGAAAGCGGATGATGTGGAGGTTTGGATTGTTCCCGGAAGTAAGCAAGTGGAAAAACAAGCAATAGAAGAAGGAATTGATAAAATTTTTGAAGAAGCTGGATTTATGTTGCGTCAACCAGGTTGCAGTGCTTGTTTGGGAATGAATGAAGATAAAATTCCCGCCGGTAAATATTGCATCAGCACCAGCAACAGAAATTTTGAAGGTAGACAGGGACAAGGAGCAAGAACATTATTAGCAAGCCCCTTGACAGCTGCAGCTGCTGCGATTACCGGAAAAGTTTCGGATGTAAGAGAATTAATGGAAAGCTACGAGTTATTAGCAGCAAGCTGCGAGCAATGAGTCTTGAGACAAAAAAGTTCGAAACTTACAGCTTAAAATATTAAATGTGTAAACGTATAAATATAATTCACTCGACCTGCGTTCCTCTTAATATGGAGAACGTAGATACCGACCAAATCATACCTGCCCGCTTTTTAAAAGCAACGAGCCGGGATGGATTTGGTAAAAATCTTTTTCGTGACTGGAGATATACAAATGATGATGAAAACCAGCCGAAAGAAGATTTTCCTTTAAATAATAAAAAATACTGCGGTAAAATTTTAGTTGCGGGAAAAAATTTTGGTTGTGGATCTTCAAGAGAGCATGCTGCATGGGCTATTAAAGATTCGGGATTTGATGTAGTGGTGAGCAGTTTCTTCGCAGATATTTTTAAAAACAATTCGCTCAATAATTTTTTACTGCCTGTTACAGTCAGTGATTCTTTCTTAGAAAAAATATTTGAAGCAGTAGAAAAAAATCCAAAAACTGATATTGATGTGAATCTGGAAAATCAAACCATCAGTTTAAACGGGCATTCTGAATCATTTGAAATAAACAGTTATAAAAAAACCTGCCTGTTAAATGGCTTTGATGACATTGATTATTTATTAAACAGTAAAGAAGAAATTATTCAATACGAAAACAGTTTAATGTAAATCCTTATGAAAAAGAAAATCGCAATATTAAATGGAGATGGGGTAGGCCCGGAAGTAACAAAACAATCAGTACGGGTGTTAAATGCAATAGCCGAACGATTTGGTCACTCATTTCATTATACCGAAGCATTGATTGGAGCAGAAGCAATTGATAAAACCGGAACAGCGCTTCCTTCCGAAACAATTGATATTTGTCTTGACAGCGATGCAGTATTATTTGGCGCAGTCGGTCACCCGAAATATGATAATGATCCGAATGCAAAAGTGAGACCCGAACAGGGAATACTTGGTATCCGCAAAGCCTTGCAATTGTTTGCCAATATACGCCCCATTACTGTTTACCCGACTTTGCAACACCTCTGTCCTATCAAGCCAAAAAACATGGAGGGTGTTGATATTGTTATTTTCCGGGAACTGACCGGTGGTATTTATTTTGGGAAAAAAGAAACCAGTGCAGACGGAAATTCAGCAATTGATGAATGCAGTTATACCCGTGAGGAAATTGAACGTATTACACACAAGGCTTTTCAATATGCAAAACAAAGAAGGAATAAGCTTACCCTTGTAGATAAAGCCAATGTGCTTGAAACTTCAAGATTGTGGAGAAAAGTAGTACAGGAAATTGCTCAACAATATACCGGGGTAGCAGTTAATTATATGTTTGTTGATAATGCCGCCATGCAGATCATTCTTAATCCGAAACAGTTTGATGTCATTCTTACTGAAAATATGTTTGGCGATATTATCAGTGATGAAGCAAGTGTATTGAGTGGTTCGCTGGGATTACTCCCATCGGCATCGGTAGGAAATAAAACAGCTTTATTTGAACCCATTCATGGTTCATACCCGCAGGCTACAGGAAAAGATATAGCTAACCCGCTTGGCTCTATTCTTTCATCTGCCATGATGCTGGATTATTTTGGAATGAAAGAAGAAGCGGAAACAATTCGGGAAGCTGTCAATTGGACCCTGGAAAATAGTTTCGTAACTAAAGACATAGACCCGGTTAATTTTTATTTCACTTCTACCATTGGCGAGCTTTTGTGTGATTATATAAGTGGAAAGATTCCGGGTTCAATCAAAAAGGAAAATATTGAACTGCGTAAATCTACCATTATTTAATATTGGCATCAAACTATCAGTAGTTCGTTAAATATTTTTCGAATAATTGCTTGCCCCAGTTCTTTTTTCAAATCGGCGGGTGTATATTTACAAAACATACATCCTTTATGTTGAAGAGTACAGTACATAATCTCATCACTGGTATTTCTATAATAATTATAGTGGTTGTCATTATTATTACTTCAACAGGAGGTGGTGCATGATAATAAATTAAAAACTAATTATACAGAACCCGCCTCCGAAAAAGGCGGGTTGTTTTTTTGCCCCCAGCCCCAGTCCGGGCGGGCCTAAAGGGGGGCATAAAAACCAAACTGTACTGATAAAAAATTATTATGGCTACATATTATAACGATAACACGATAATCTACCTGAACGGAGAGTTTGTAAAAGCTGCAGAAGCTAAAATGGATTTTTATAGTCAAAGTCTGCACTATGGATATAGTGTCTTTGAGGGAATCCGTTCTTACAAAACAGTAAATGGTAAAACAAAAATCTTTAAAGAGATTGAACACTTTAAACGATTGAAAAATTCTGCAGTGGCGATAAACATGCCGTATCACTGGTCGGCTGATCAACTTATTGATGCTACTTATGAAGTGTTGAAAAGAAATAACCTTCAGGATGCATATATCCGCCCGGTCGTTTATGCTCCGGCCAATATGAAGTTTGATGTTAACGAAAATTCTTTCATCATTATTGAGGCATGGGAAATGCAACCATTCCTTGGTGAAAAACTATTGCGGGTGATGACTTCTTCATTTCAACGCCCCAACCCAAAAGGTTTTAAGATACAGGCAAAGGCAGCCGGACATTATGTAAACTCCATACTTGCCAGTCAGGAAGCAAAAGCAAATGGATATGATGAAGCCCTGCTGCCGGATATGAATAACAATGTTGCAGAAGCACCGGGAGCAAATTTGTTTTATGAGAAAGATGGAAAATTATTTACTCCTGCATTGGGAAATATTTTACCCGGCATTACAAGAGCAACTGTTTTGGAAATCTGTGACAAAATGAATATTGAAGTGGAAGAAAGATTTTTCACTATTGAAGTACTGAAACAGGCAGATGCAGCATTCTTCTGTGGTACAGCAGCTGAAGTAATTGGTTTTGAGAGTCTGGATGATTATAGATTTCCGCTGAATTGGACTGAATCTGTTTCGAAACAGATTCAGTCAGCATACAAAGATTTAGTCGTTGAAAAAGATTTAACGCCAGCGAAACAAGCAAGAACAAAAAAAATAATACCAATATAAAAAGCCGAATAGAATTTCTGCAGCACAAGGGTGCGACGCAAGGAACGATAATAGCAGCAAAAAAGCCGATAAAATAAAAATGACAGAAATAAATACATATTCAAAAATTTTAACGCAGGATGAAACTCAACCGGCTGCACAGGCAATGCTATATGGCATCGGTCTGACAGATGATGATCTGAAAAAAGCACAGGTGGGCATATGCAGCATGGGCTATGATGGGAACACCTGCAATATGCATCTGAATGATCTTGCAAAATTGGTAAAGCAAGGTGTTTGGGATACTGGCCTGGTGGGCTTAATTTTTAATACGATTGGGGTGAGTGATGGTATCAGCATGGGTACTGATGGAATGAGATACTCATTGGTGAGCCGGGATATTATTGCTGACAGCATTGAATCAGTTTGCGGCGCCTTGTATTATGATGCGTTGATTGCCTTGCCGGGTTGTGATAAAAACATGCCGGGCAGCATTATGGCAATGGGAAGATTGAACCGACCTTCTATCATGGTTTATGGAGGCACCATTGCACCGGGCCATTATAAAGGACAGGATTTAAATATTGTTTCAGCATTTGAAGCATTGGGTCAAAAAATTGCCGGAGAACTGAATGAGGCTGACTTTAAAGGAATCGTTCAGCATTCCTGCCCCGGCGCAGGCGCATGCGGAGGTATGTACACAGCAAATACGATGGCGTCAGCTATTGAGGCGTTGGGCATGAGTCTCCCCTACTCTTCTTCTAATCCTGCACTGAGTGAAGAAAAAAAGAAAGAATGTGAAGATGCAGGTAAGGCAATAAAATTATTACTTGAGAAAAATATTCTTCCTTCTGATATTATGACCCGAAAAGCATTTGAAAATGCGATTACGGTGATCATGATCCTGGGAGGAAGCACTAATGCTGTATTGCATTTAATTGCTATGGCTAAAAGTGTGGGAGTAAAACTTAATCAGGATGATTTTCAGTCTATCAGTAATAAAATACCTGTGCTTGCAGATTTTAAACCCAGTGGTAAATACCTGATGCAGGATCTGCATGAACATGGAGGCCTTCCTTCTGTAATGAAATATTTATTTCAAAAAGGATTATTACATGGTGATTGCTTAACTGTAACCGGTAAAACAATTGCCGAAAATCTGGCCGTTGCAGCTGATCTTGATTTTGAAACTCAAAAAATAATTTACCCATTAGAAAATCCAATAAAGCAAACAGGACATTTACAGATATTATACGGCAACCTGGCCGAGAAAGGAAGTGTGGCAAAAATTTCAGGCAAAGAAGGTGAAAAATTTGTTGGCCCAGCAAGAGTATTTGATGGTGAACAAAAATTAATAGCAGGAATTCAAAACGGACTTGTAAAGGCAGGTGATGTTGTTGTTATAAAAAATGAAGGGCCTAAAGGTGCCCCGGGAATGCCAGAAATGCTAAAACCAACATCAGCAATAATCGGTGCTGGATTAGGGAAAAGTGTTGCGTTGATTACAGATGGAAGGTTCAGTGGCGGAACACATGGTTTTGTAGTAGGCCACATTACGCCAGAGGCATTTGATGGCGGATTAATCGGATTTGTGCATGATGACGATATTATTGAGATTGATATTTCAAGAAACACTATAACATTAATGGTAAGTGATGATGAAATAAAAAAAAGAAAGGCCAATTGGAAGCAACCGGCATTAAAGGCAACAAAAGGTGTCTTATTTAAATATGCAATGTGTGTAAAAGACGCAAGTGAGGGTTGTGTGACGGATGAGTGGCGGCCCCCTCTAACTCCCCCAACGGGGGAGAATTGGCAAGCACACATGTACAACCTTTCAGAGAAGTTAATTAAATATTGAATGGTTGATATATGATGATCAGAGATAAAAAAATGATGTGGTAGAACAAAAAGATTATTAAATAAATAAAATGCCGCTCCTTCCCTGTTGGGGAAGAAGAAGGAGAATGGAGCCTGATGTTAAATACTAAAAAAGATTTTTATGAATACACTCGAATTAACTAAAGAGAAAAAAACAAAGCCAACTACTGAAAACATCTCAGGCAGCGAAGCCGTGATGAGAGCATTTATTGCAGAAGGTGTCGATACCATTTTTGGTTATCCGGGTGGAGCCATTATGCCTATCTATGATGCATTGTATGATTATCATGATAAGCTGAAACATATTCTCGTTCGGCATGAGCAGGGTGCCATACATGCGGCACAGGGTTTTGCAAGAGTGAGTGGTAGAACCGGTGTTGTATTTGCCACGAGTGGGCCCGGCGCAACTAATCTTGTAACAGGTTTGGCTGATGCCATGATTGATTCCACTCCTGTTGTATGCATTACCGGCCAGGTGTTTGCTCATTTGTTAGGTACTGATGCATTCCAGGAAACCGACGTAATGAATATTACAACTCCTGTCACCAAATGGAACTACCAGGTAACTGATGCAAAAGAAATCCCTTCCGTATTAGCTAAAGCATTTTATATCGCCGGCAGCGGTAGACCCGGGCCAGTTTTAATTGACATTACTAAGAATGCTCAATTGCAGCTTTTCGATTATGAAGGTTATAAAAAATGTGAACATATAAGAAGCTATCGGCCCAAGCCGATTGTTCGTAAAGAATATATTGAACAGGCTGCTAAATTAATTAATGAAGCAGAAAGACCATTTGTAATTTTCGGGCAAGGTGTTATTCTTGGAAAAGCTGAAAAAGAATTTCAGGAATTTATTGAGAAAGCTGGTATTCCTGCTGCGTGGACAATTATGGGGATGAGTGCAATACCAACTAACCATCCATTAGCAGTTGGTATGTTGGGCATGCATGGAAATTATGGCCCCAATCTTCTCACCAATGAATGTGATGTATTGATTGCAGTGGGCATGCGTTTCGATGATCGTGTAACGGGGCGTTTGGATAAATATGCCAAGCAGGCAAAGGTCATTCATCTGGATATTGATCCTTCAGAAATTGATAAGAATGTAAAAACAACTGTACCCGTTTGGGGCGATTGTAAAGAAACATTGCCGTTATTGACTGAACTCGTTCAGCAAAAAGTTTATCCGCAATGGTTACAGAAGTTCAAAGACTGCATGGTGAAGGAACAAGAAAAATGTATCAAAGCAGAAATGAATCCCACCAGTGAAATACTCACTATGGGTGAAGTGATTATTGCCATCAATGAAATAACAAAGGGTGAAGCAGTGATTGTAACCGATGTGGGGCAGCATCAGATGGTAGCCTGCCGTTATGCAAAATATA
>JAHEZE010000153.1 GCA_023251235.1 Sphingobacteriales bacterium
TTTGCAGGTATTCAATATTTCTTTGCAGCAAAGATTTGCCGTTCACCATAGCAAGAGCTTTGGGATGAAAATCTGTCCAGGGCTTAAACCTTGTACCTAACCCAGCTGAAAATATCATTACACCCCCAACCCCTAAAGGGGAGTTTGAAGACACTACTTGAGGTAATATGGTATTATGGTTGATGGTAGCCATTTAAAATAATAAAATCGTTAATCTTTTGGATAACTGATTCCAGTGAGAAAAGAATTTCCTCATTCATAAATCTCAAAAAATGTAATCCATCTTTTTCAATTAAATCCTGTCTTATTTTATCATTTAATCTTACATCTTCTATATTATGAATGCTGCCGTCAACCTCAATAACAAGTTTCAGGGAGTGACAATAAAAATCCAGAATATAAATTGAATAAGGATGCTGCCTCCGAAATTTTAATCCAAATGGTTTTGTTTTTAGATAGCCCCACAAAATTGATTCAGTATGTGTAGCATTATTCCTTAGTTCCCGGGCTCTTTGATATAAAAGTTTTATTGCTCCGGCATGCATTTTACTGTCCATATATCACAATTTAGATAAATGTACATTATCCCCTTTAGGGGTTGGGGGTATTCTGCCAATTCTTTTCGTCCTGAATCAAATGCTTTAGCTCAATCTTTACTTTAAACTTATTTTTCAAATGCCTTGCCATGGCATCGGCAGCATATACACTACGGTGTTGACCACCGGTACAGCCAAAACTGATGACAAGATTTTCAAAATTTCTTTTTATATAATCTTCTACAGATATATCTGCAATATCAAAAGCACTATTTAAAAACTCTGACATTTTTGTTTGCTGCTCTAAAAAATCTTTTACTTCTTTATCTCTTCCGGTAAGCGTTTTAAACTTTTCCTGTCTTCCGGGATTTAATATTCCCCGGCAATCAAAAACAAAACCTCCTCCGTTTCCTGAATCATCTGCAGGAATACCATTTCTATAGGAGAAACTGTTGATCTTAATTACTAAAGCTGTTTCTTCACTTGCCTGCAATGGAGTAAATTCTTCAATTGTTTTGTCACTGATGCAGATATCAAGAACTTTTCTGAATTCAGGTAATGCAATTCCAATATGCTGGTTATTGATAAACCACTTCAGGTTTGTTAATGCAAGAGGAATACTGGTTAAGAAATGAGCTTTACGTTCAAACAAACCACGGAAACCATAAGCACCCAATACCTGTAACAACCTTATTAATACATACCCATTATATTGGCCCCTGAAATTATTTTTATCTAATGGAGATTGAATAATAGTTTCAAATTCATTCATATAGTCATTCAACAGGTTTTCTTTCCATTCGTCCGGCAGATTTGCTCTTGCCTGCCAGAGCATACTGGCCACATCATATTGTGGCGCCCCTTTCATTCCGCCCTGGTAATCGATGAAATGAATGGAATCATCCTGTTTCACCATAACATTCCGGCTTTGAAAATCCCGGAACATAAAATATTTATATTCCGCATGGGTTAAATAATTACTTAAGGCTTCAAAGTCATCAATTAATTTTTGTTTGTCATAAGGTCGTCGTAAAGCATCAAGAAAATAATATTTGAAATAAAGTAAGTCAGCCATGATAGCCTGCTTTCCAAATTCAGTATTGGTTAAACAACGACTATAATCCAATCCTTCATCAGCTTTTACCTGGAGCTTAGCCAACTCATTCAGGCTCTTTTTGAAAAGGGCATATATTGAATTAGTCAAACCTTCGCTTTCCAGCCGATCGATTAACGAAACATTTCCAAAATCTTCCTGTAAATAAAACATCCTGTCATCGCTAACGGCATAAATATTTGCAACCGGCAAATTCTGCTGATGCATTTTTTGGGAGAAATAAATAAAGGTTTCGTTTTCTTTTATATTGGCTCCATAAGTCCCGATAATAGTGGAACCATTTTCTTCATGTAATCTGAAATATCGTCTTTCACTTCCTGATTGGGGTAGCACATCAATGGAAGAGGCATCTTTACCCCGCCATTTTTTAAATAACTCAAGAATTGTTCGAACCTCCTGCTGCATCCCGCAAAAATAATGTAAATGAGGCTGCTATGCCGGACTAACAGCCATTAGCTTTTTCATCTATTTTTGTAAACTGAATAATAGCTATGGCATATACTCCAAAGAATAAGGTTAGAATAGTTACTGCTGCTGCATTGTTTGATGGACATGATGCAGCCATTAATATTATGCGGCGGATTATGCAAAGCAAAGGAGCTGAAATTATTCATCTTGGTCATAACCGGAGCGTAAAAGAAATTGTAGAAACAGCTATAGAAGAAGATGTGCAGGGGATTGCCATTACAAGTTACCAGGGGGGGCATGTGGAATTTTTTAAATACATGAAAGACCTGCTGAATGAAAATGGTTGTGGTCATATAAAAATATTCGGCGGTGGTGGCGGAACAATATTACCCGATGAAGCAAAAGAATTACAGAATTATGGCATTACCAGGATTTATTCACCAGATGATGGAAGACAGTTAGGCCTGGAAGGAATGATTGAAGATGTGATTCGTTTTTGTGATATTTCATTAAATGGTTCTGCTGAATATAAAACAGCCATGACTTTAGGAGAAGTAAAAGATGTCAGAAAAATTGCAAGACAAATCACTAATGCT
The DNA here is from genome assembly GCA_023251235.1 of Sphingobacteriales bacterium. Taxonomy (GTDB): domain Bacteria; phylum Bacteroidota; class Bacteroidia; order Chitinophagales; family Chitinophagaceae; genus VBAS01. The sequence continues at coordinate 2,655 of JAHEZE010000153.1, forward strand.
GAGAACAAACAGAAAACAGATATTAACAGCCGGTCATTATCCAATACGATTCCTGTATTGGGAATAACTGGAACCGGAGGAGCAGGAAAGAGCAGCGTTACTGACGAGATTGTAAGAAGATTTTTAAACAACTTTACTGATAAAACCATTGCAGTTATTTCTGTCGACCCTTCAAAAAAGAAAACGGGAGGTGCTTTATTAGGGGATAGAATAAGAATGAATTCTATTTCCCATCCACGAGCCTATATGCGTTCTCTTGCAACAAGGGATGATAATACGGCTTTGAGCGGAGCTGTTCAGGATGCAATTGATATTTGTAAAGCAGCAAAGTTTGATTTTATTATTCTGGAAAGTGCCGGTGTAGGTCAAAGCGATGCAAGTATTTTAGATTATTGCGATGTAAGCATGTATGTGATGACACCTGAATATGGAGCTGCATCACAGTTGGAAAAAATCAATATGCTTGATTTTGCCGATTTGGTCTGCATCAATAAGTTTGACAAGGCAGGCGCATTAGATGCATTGGCTGATGTACGTAAGCAATACAAACGTAATCATCAGTTGTTTACTGCTAAGGATGAAGAGTTGCCAATTGTGGGCACAATGGCCAGCAAATTCAATGATGATGGGGTAAATCAGTTATTCGTTTTAATGCTCAAAAAGATTGAAGAAAAAGCAAAAATCAATTTCGGAAAATTTCATTTTCCTGCTTCGGCAAAAAATTCCCAGGCAATAATTCCTTCTAAACGAACAAGATATTTAAGTGAAATAAGTGAGAATAACCGTGGATATGATCAGTTGGTGAAAGATCAGTCTGCCATTGCATCCAAACTTTACCAGCTGGATGGGGTGCTTGAAATGATTAAAGACTTTTCTTTTGTTCAGGGATCTCATGGTTATTCGCAGGCAATGCTGGAAAAAATGAAACTTTTTTATGAAGAACAGCTTACACCTGTTTCAAGAAAACTAATAAAAAATTGGGCAGTTAAAATAAAAGAATACCAAAAAGATTATTATGAATTTACTGTTCGTGATAAAGTGATCAGGCAGGAAATGTTTTCTAAAAGTTTATCAGGCACCAGAATCCCGAAAGTTATTTTGCCCAAATACAAAGATTGGGGTGATATACTGAAATGGCAGGCGCAGGAAAATGTACCGGGTCATTTTCCTTTTACTGCCGGTGTATTTCCATTAAAAAGAGAAGGTGAAGATCCTACCAGAATGTTTGCCGGTGAAGGCGGACCGGAAAGAACGAACAGAAGATTTCATTACGTAAGTATGGATCAGCCGGCAATAAGATTATCCACTGCATTTGATAGTGTAACACTTTATGGTGAAGATCCTGATTTCCGTCCTGATATTTATGGTAAGGTGGGTAATGCCGGGGTAAGTATTGCAACAGTAGATGATGCAAAAAAATTATACAGTGGCTTTGATTTATGTGATTCTAAAACATCTGTGAGTATGACCATTAATGGCCCGGCTCCCATGTTACTTGCTTTTTTTATGAATGCAGCTATTGATCAGCAGTGTGAGAAATGGATTGATGTGAATGGTCAATGGTCAATGGTTAATAATGCAATTAAGCAGAAGTATAAAAATCTCACAGTTCCGGTTTATAATAATACTTCATTTCCTGATCG
>JAHEZE010000085.1 GCA_023251235.1 Sphingobacteriales bacterium
AAAGAACTTGATAAAATCTCTTTTACCGGAATGAATTTCCGTAGAGATATCGGGTTTGAGTTTGAGTGATTTTATTTTGATAACCGGTATAATTAATTCCACTGTCCGATATCTGGTCCCCGCTGAGAGCCGGATTTTTTCAAATAAAAATTTCGTAGTAAATAAAAATTGAGTTTGCAATCTTCAGATAACAATATCATGAATCACTCCCAGGAAGTCTTTCCGCTTTCTTTGCGATACCTCAAGCCGCTTTCCGTTTTCCATGATCACATACCCGCCATCATGCCGCTGAAATTCCTTTACACGGTTCAGGTTGATTAAAAAAGAATGATGAATCCGGAAAAATTTATGTTCTGCAAGTTGTAATTCAAAATCGACAAGTGATTTGGAAGCCACCATTTTTCTCCCGTCATAAAAGTAAATATTTGTATAAGATCCATTGGCTTCGCAATACAGGATGTCAGTAATAGTTACAAACACAATTTTATCGGCCATCACAATCCCTATCTTGGATTCTGATGATGAAGTATTTTGTATCAGTAATTCTTCAAGATGATGAAGCTGGACCCCGATTGTATTTTGATCTTTATCAATGTCTTTCTTAATTTTTTGAACAGTTCTTACTATATCATCTCCCTCAACCGGTTTTAGCAAATAATCAATTGCGCTAAGCCGGAACGCCTCCACTGCATATGCATCAAAAGCAGTTACAAATACAACACGAAATGACGGATTGGTAAAAGAACGCAACAGATCGATACCGGTCATACCCGGCATTTCAATATCCAGGAAAACAAGATCAGGTGAAAGTTTTTCAATTAATTTTTTTCCCTCTAACGGAGAATTGGAAGTGGCAATCACTTCAACCGCATCCGGGCATTTCTTTTTTAAAAGCATGGCCAGTACATTGGCGGCTGAAGGTTCATCATCAATGATAATTGTGCGTATCATGATAATTCGTTTTTTATATTCTGTGTAAGCGAATCGGGTACAATAATAGAGACTTTAGTTCCTCCTATTTCACCATTATTCATTATATCACTCACTTCGGTTTTAATGTCCGATCCAAATTCATCGCTTAATAATTTAAACCGCTTTGTGAGCAATTCTACTCCTTTTGATTTATGTCCTTTGCGGTAAAGACCCTTTAGTTCCGCAGATTTTTTTCTTCCCACACCATTATCTTTCACTTCGTATATCACTGTCCCATTTTGTTTTTGAATGTTCAATTCCAATTTTCTGTTGCTGGTTTTATGCGACAGGCCATGCCACAAAGCATTTTCAACATAGGGCTGCAGGATCATATTAGGAATGAGAGTTTCCTCTTTGTTGATGGAAGGGCCGGTTGTAATAGAAAACTGCAGATCCGGTAAACGAAGTTTTTCAAGTGAAAGGTAGAGTTCAAGGAAATCAATTTCCTTTTGCAAAGGCGCAAAAATTTTTTCGGTATTCTCCAGCAGCATCCTTAGCAGCTTGGCAAACCGGGCCAGGTATGTATGTGAGTTTTCATAATCTTCTTTCAATATCAGTTCCTGGATGGCGCTGAGGGAATTGAACATAAAGTGTGGATTGAGCTGTGCCCGCAAACTTTGCAACTCTAATTCTGCCATTTGTTTTTGTGATGCTTTAATTAGTAACTCCTCAGATCGCTTCTTTTCAATTTCCAGTTCATGCGTTCGCTCCTCCACTTTTTGCTCGAGTAAAATATTTTGCTGCTGGATTAATTCCTGATTTTTCAGGTGTTCCTTTTCTCTTTTTTTTCTTAAGGCAATAACATAGGTTACCATACCATAAAAAAGGAGTAGTAAGAAAAGAGTGCTACCAATGGGCATTGCGATGCTTAATTCAGGTGGAAGGATTTTAATTTGCGAAAAGGCAAAAATTATATAGCCGATCATTGAAGGTAGATAGGAAAAAAAAGCAAAGCCAGCAGTTGGCTGTCGTTTCCCTAACCATAAATGGACAAATAAAGATAATACGACAATTATGCCTAGTATCGCAAGTAAATGAGATATGGTAACAGAGGTCTGCCAATTGAAGAATATTGGCGATAGAACCTGGAAAGTAACTAATGAAGCTACTGTAATGATGAATGCACTATATGTAAAAGAAGAAAGGTTCTTCCTGAATCTATTCAATTCCGAAGCAAGTACATAAAATACCGATGTAACAAATGCTAAAAGGATAATATCAGCTTTTTTGAATTGGAGTATTACTCCAAATGCATTGAGGTTATAAATAGCCGCCGCGACGGTAGCAGCTATTAGAACAAGGTAGTTGCGCCTTTTAGAATAAATGAAGCTGATGAGCCAATAGAACATGGCAAGAAAAGAAATTCCGGCGTAGAAAAGTAAAAATCCCTGTAAGGTATCGCTTGCCGGCATGATAGAAAGGTAAATAAAGTCAATCTCATAACGACTGATCTCAATCAGGTATAACTGCTGACCATGGACAGATAACTGAAGGAGTTTGAAAGGAGGGATTATGCTACGATAAATCGATAGAAAAGTCCTTTAATTGTATGATCGCTGCTAAAAGATCGTCATTCAATAATAGCAAAAAATCACTTACGCCAACCTTGCTTCACTTACAAATTACAGTATTGCTCTTACCAATCTGCTGTTGACTTTGGCTACTTGCTTGAATTAATTTCACCTGTGGATCGATTAATAACCAGCCTGCGGTGGAGATTGGGTCTGCAGGCATAAAACTTTAGTTATGAAAAAGATATTTTTATTAGCTGTGTCGCTGATGATTATCATTTTTATTTCCTGTAAAAAATATGATCAATTTCAAAGAGTTGAGTATGGCACAATTAAAAATGGAAACAATTCAGGCGGCAGTGAAAACAGCGGCCACATAAAAATTGCCGTTGTTTCCGACATCCATTACCTGGATCCTTCACTGCTACAGAATAATGCGGTAACTGGTACTGCTTTTCAGAGCACTCTGCTTGCTGAGCCGAATAAGGCATTGTTAGCATATAGTGCACCTATTTTCAATCAGGTAATCTCAGAACTTATTTATGAAAAACCAGACATTGTTCTGATTACCGGAGACATTGCTCAAGCCGGAGAAAAGATAAGCCACCAGGCTGTATCTGTATTGCTTAACCGGCTTCGGCAAAATGGAAGTAAAGTGTACGTTACACCAGGCAACCATGACATTAATGATCCGGGTGCAAAATCTTACAACGGAAATACATCATCTCCTGTCCCCAATGTTTCGCCAGCCGAATTCACTTCTATCTATTCAAATTTTGGCTATGGATCGGCAATAGCAAAAGATCCCAATTCTTTGAGTTATGTAGCTGAGCCTTTTACGGGCCTATGGATATTGGCTATAGATGATGCTAAATATTCTCCAACTTTTAGCAGATCAGGAAGGATCAGACCAGAAACAATGCAATGGATAAAAGTGCAAATGGCAATTGCGAAGGAAAATAATATCACCGTTTTTGGGATGATGCATCATAATATTATTGAACATTTTTCAGGACAAAATCAGGTTACACCGAGTACTGTTGTGGACGAGTGGACTACAAGAGCAGATAGCCTGATAGCTTATGGACTTAAGGTAATGTTTACAGGCCATAGTCACGTTTCTGATATAACGGCACGAGTAACTAATGGCAAAACTTTCTATGATATCGAAACAGGTTCACTTCTTACGCCGCCAAGCGGTTACAGAATGCTGGTATTAAAAAATAAAGAACTGGAGATCAGTAATAATTATTTCAATTCTATCGGGGTTAGCTTGCCAGATAATTTGAATTTTGCAGATTTTTCCAGTGTTGCTCTGACAACTTCGCTTGATAATTATTTCAGTTTAGCACTTGTCAAAACTCCATTTAATCTTACCGGCAGTGTGGCGACTTATGCTGTCCCTCTGGCCAGGAAAGCATATATGGCTCACATAGCAGGCGATGAAAACATAACACCGGGGGAACAGTTAAAAATAGACTCGCTGAATCAGGTAACACCTCTCCCGAGCTATACTATTTGGGCACTTTCAACCCTTTGGACAGATATAGGTATAAAGGATAATAAATGGCATATTAAATTAACCGATCCAAAGTCTGAATTTTTGAAGAGGTAGAATAGGAAGTTATTATTCCACAATATCTAATCTAACATTGTTTCTAATATTAGGATTGCACCAACATTGCAATGATAAACTGCCTGCCGGCAGTGTAGGAGTGCCGGCAGCAGAATATCATTCTTACTTTTGAAATCCTCTATTTACCTATTATCAATTACGTATTGCCAGTTCACCATTGATCATTCACAACTACATTTGCACAAACTCTATCGATGTCACAAATGCACTACCACGATTATCTGCAGCTGGAAAGAATTCTCAATGCACAATTCCCGGAAAGTGATAAACAAAAATTGCCGGCACATGATGAAATGCTTTTCATTATCATTCACCAGGCATATGAACTCTGGTTCAAACAACTTCATCATGAAGTAGATTCCATAGCTGCCATCATGAATAAACCGGCGTTGAATGATAACTCTCCGGAGTTGCAAACGGTGGTGCACCGGCTTAACCGCTGTGTAACCATTCTGAAGGTATTGGTTCACCAGATTGATATTATGGAAACCATGACGCCGATGGATTTTCTTGATTTCAGAGATATGCTTCGTCCCGCATCTGGTTTTCAAAGCTGGCAGTTCAAAGAACTCGAAGCAAAACTCGGATTGAAATTTGACCAACGCCACGGCAAAGAATATTATACTGCACAATTAAGAAAGGAACATGTTGATGTGATTAAAGATGCTGAAGCCAATAAATCATTGCTTGAATTAGTCAATGGCTGGTTAGAAAGAATGCCCCTTTCACCTGCCTTGTCTGAAGATTCAAATTCTTTTTGGCAGATTTATAGAAACAGTTATAGCGAAAGCCTTGCAGATGCGGAAAAAGAAAATTTAAAAGCATTTGAAGAAATTTTTCTGGACAACAGACAACAGACCACGGACCACAGATCGCCGTCTTTATCTGTTGCCGCATCAAGAGCTGCATTATTTATTATGCTTTACCGCGGTTATCCTTTATTGCAGCAGCCATTTCAATTACTGAATTGCTTATTGGAAATAGATGAGCAGTTAAGCTCATGGCGCTACCGGCACATGAATATGGTGCATCGGATGATCGGAACAAGAATTGGCACCGGTGGCAGTTCCGGAAAAGATTATTTAAAAGCAGCCGCCGACAAACATTATATCTTCAAAGAAATTGCACAGCTCAACAGCTTCCTGATTGAAAGAAGAAAATTGCCCCCCTTACCCAGAGAAATGGAAACCCGGTTGGGTTTCGTACATCAATAAAATTTCAGAAAAATCTTCCCTGCCCTTCAATTTTTCTGAAAGGGCTTCTGAAAAATTCATCGACCTTTTTATTGAATTCATCGGAATATACAACGGGAGTGCTATGGCCTGAGTTTGGTAAAATCCACAAATAAGCCCGGGGAATATTTTTATAAATCTCCATTGTATGTTCTTCTTTTATCACATCATGATCACCACCAATAACCAAAGAAGGGCAACTTATTTTTTGAAGATAAACATCAGGGATATGTGGTTGTTCAATCAGCAGTCGTAACAGTTTGTATCCTCCATTCTCTGCTTCATTCTTATTTGGTTTATTTTTTAATTCGTTGTACATCGGTGTTACCAAATTCCAAATAACCTGCGGAACTGCTGTTGTATCGGGCCGCAGGTTTGCTCCGGTTACGGCCAGTTTTTTTACTTTTTCCGGATGGCGCATTGCCAATAATAATCCATTGATCCCCCCATCACTCCAGCCAACTACATAGGCTGAATCAATTTTCATTACATCCAGCAAGGCGGCATAATCGTCTGCCATCATTTCATAAGTTAATGAATCGGCCGGATCAATTGATTTCCCCTGTGCACGGCTATCGGCAACTATCACTTTATATTTTTTAGAGAAATAAGGAATCTGCTTCGTAAAATTATTTATCGAACCACCATTGCCATGTATAAATAAAAGCGGCTGACCCTGGCCATATACTTCTGCGTACATTTTAAAACCCCTGATATTGTAATATTTTCCAACCGCTTTGTTTTTTCCATAAATGTTTTTTGGGTCCTTCATCATCTTCTCAAAATTGACCATCAATTTTTCAAAATCATTTTGTGCAAATGTTGCAATGCAGATGAACAATGCAGGTAGTAAAAGAAACCATAACTTTCTCATATACTTTTATTTTTTAGTGAAGTAAGTTAAAGAATAAACAGAGACTGAAAGTATTTCATTTTTTATTTATAAAAAGAAAATAAACTGCTGCAAATAATGCAATACCCGCTGTAATAAAAAACGTAAGTGAACTCCCTCCTGCTGTCCAGATGGCGCCTGCAAGTATGCTGGCCAGTAAACTGCAAACACTTTGACAGGAAGTGTAAAAACCAACTGCGGTAGCTGTATTACTGTCATGGGCAATATTAGTAATCCATGCTTTGGTAATGCCTTCGGTAGCGGCAGCATACAAACCATAAATAAAAAATAAAATAAAAATAATTGCAACTGAAGGATGAAAAGCAAAACCGGTATAGACTATTGCAAATAATAATAATCCTGCAATAAAAATTTTCCTGATACCAAATTTATCAGCCAATGAACCAAAAGGATAGGAGGTGACTGCATAAACGAGATTGTAAAACACATAGGCAGCTATCGTAATGGTATCACTGTTTGTTACTTCTTTGGTGATAAGCAAAAGGAAAATATCGGAACTGTTGAACAGCGCAAATAATAATAAACCGGCAATGAGTTTCTTGTATTCAGGGCTTGCAATTTTCCAGTATTTGAAAAAAGAAAAAAAATTTCCTCTTTCTAAAGTGGAAACAGGTCGTTTTTTTTCTTTCAAAAGAAAAATCAACAGTACCGCAATGATGCCGGGAAGAAAGGCAAGATAAAAAAGCGTGGAATAATTTTTCGGGAAAAAATAAAGAAAGCATAAAGCAATTATTGGCCCGATAGCCGCACCTACTGTATCCATGCCCCGGTGAAAGCCAAATACTCTTGCCTTGGTTTCTTTGGTGGCTTGTTGTGAGAGCAAGGCATCTCTTGATGCCGTTCTTAATCCTTTTCCAAAACGATCAATGGTCCTTGCAAAAAAAATCCAGAGTGGAAAGTTAAATATTGCCATCATGGGTTTACTGATGGAGCTAAAAAAATAACCGCTTTTAATAAATGGTAAACGAACTCCTATTTCATCACTGAGTTTTCCAAAATATCCTTTGCTGATACCGGCAGTAAATTCGGCAATGCCTTCGAGTAGGCCGATAAGAAAGACAGAGAAACCAATTTCTTTCAGGTATACCGGTACAACAGGATAGATCATCTCACTGGCGATGTCAGCAAACAAGCTAACAACAGATAAAATGATGACGGTGCGGTTGATGATACGCATATTGTAGTTAGCAAATGTAAGTTGTCAATGGTGAATCGGATTACAGAACGTACAGGAGTGCGATGCAAGAGAAGCTTAATTGATATTCCTGAGCCGGTAAAACAAAAAAATATTTTTTAACAACGGATTACAGAAATAAACTACGTAAAAATAAATATTGACTGGCAGGGTTTTCGCTTTGCTAATTCAAATTAATTCCTCCAACTTTGCAACCATAAATTCCAATAAATAAGAATGGGACTTTTTAACTGGTTTACACAAGAAATAGCCATCGATCTGGGTACGGCCAATACCCTCATTATACATAACGATGAAGTAGTGGTAAACGAACCTTCGATTATTGCCCTGAACCGTAACAACCCAAAGGAAATACTTGCTGTGGGTAAAAGAGCTTTGATGATGCACGAAAAAACTCATGAAAGCATCCGCACTGTTCGTCCGTTGAAAGACGGTGTAATAGCAGATTTTAATGCTGCTGAATTGATGATTAGGGAGTTTATCAAAATGGTTTATCCCAAAAAACGCTGGTTTCCACCCAGCTGGCGAATGATGATCTGTATTCCATCGTCTATCACCGAAGTTGAAAAGAGAGCCGTTCGTGACAGTGCCGAGCAGGCCGGGGCTAAAGAAGTGTACCTGATCCATGAACCCATGTCTGCTGCTCTGGGTATAGGCATTGATGTAGAAGAGCCGGTTGGTAACATGATTATTGATATTGGCGGTGGTACTACCGGCATTACAGTTATTGCCCTTGCCGGTATTGTGTGTGATCAGAGCATCCGGATTGCAGGTGATGAATTTACGGCCGATATAATGGAAGCCCTTCGCCGGTATCATAGTTTACTTATTGGGGAAAGAACTGCTGAACAGATAAAAATACAAGTTGGCGCTGCCATGAAAGACCTGGAAAATCCACCTGAAGATATTCCTGTAAATGGAAGAGACCTGGTGACAGGAATCCCCAAACAGGTGATGGTTAGTTTCCAGGAAGTAGCTGAAGCTTTGGATAAAAGTATTTTTAAAATTGAAGAAGCAATTTTAAAAGCTCTGGAACAAACGCCTCCGGAACTGGCAGGAGATATTTATCGCCGGGGATTATACCTTACAGGTGGCGGAGCTTTGCTTCGGGGGCTGGATAAAAGACTTAGTCAGAAGATTAAGCTGCCAGTGCATATTGCTGATGATCCTTTGAAAAGTGTGGTACGGGGTACAGGAATTGCACTAAAACATTATGACAGGTTTCCATTTGTAATGAGATAAACGAGCAACTAGCTTCTGGCTGCGAGCTTCGAGCCAAACTCCCGTAGCTCATGGCTTACAGCTCAAAGCTTTTCCTTCCATGCGTAACATATTTCTCTTCATTCGCCGGTATTATACTTTCATAAGCTTCCTTGCATTACAGGTGGTGGCATTATCCATGCTTTTTCGATATAATAAATATCACCGGGCTTTTTTTTTAGGGAAAGCAAATGAAATAACCGGGTATATTAATTCAAAGTATGATAAGGTTGATGATTATTTTCATCTAAAGGAGGAAAATCTACGTGTACACCGGATGAATGACTCACTCATTAATTTACTCAGGAATAATTTCAGCGTTGCCGATACAGGGTCAATAGTTGTAACCGATAGTATGCGTTATGATACTTCCGGCATGAAACAGCGTTATCTCTGGCGGGAAGCCAAAGTGGTAAATAATTCGTTACTGGAACAAAAAAATTATATCCAGATCAACCGGGGTTCCCGTCAAGGCATAAAAGATAATATGGCAGTTATTAATTCTGACGGAAGTATAGTGGGCCAGGTAGTGAATGTGAGTGATAACTTCAGCCAGGTGATGAGTTTGCTACATGTACAAAGCAGGGTAAATGCCATGATGATGAAGAGCAGGAACTCGGGAACAATAGAATGGGATGGGAAAAATCCACTTTTTCTTACGCTCCGTGGAATTCCGAAAAGCGATTTGATAGCAATTGGAGATACAGTTGTGACCAGTATTTATTCTTTCAACTTTCCTCCCGGCTGGCGTATAGGTACAGTAAAAGAAAAAGTGGATGATAAAAGCACCAATTTTTATATACTTAAAATAAAAACAGCAGCCAATTTTCAGAATCTTCAGCAGGTTTTTGTAATTGAAAATCTGCAAAAAAATGAACAGGAAAAGCTGGATAAGGATACCCATAAAAAAGTTGATGAAATTAATAAGAGAAAACAATGAGTGACTTACTGAGAAATATCATCCGCTTCGTCTTATTCTTAGGACTACAGGTGTATATACTGGATAATATTCCGCCACTACACAGGTTTATCATTCCCGTTATTTATTATTTATTCATTCTCTGGCTGCCTTTTTCGGTATCCAGGTTCTGGTTACTGGTCATTGGTTTTATAACCGGGTTAAGTCTTGACTATTTTTCAATGACACCCGGCTTGCATGCTGCAGCTTGTGTTTTGATTGCTTATGTAAGGCCATTCCTTGTAAATCTTCTAACGCCAAAGGAAATCTCTGAATTCAATTATCGTGAACCTTCAGCAAGATCCATTGGCTGGGCCCCCTATTCAGTTTATGTGCTGGTTCTTACTTTTCTTCATCACGGGTATCTTATTTTTCTGGAGTGGCTTCAGTTTGGCACCTTTCTGGATTTTATCATCAAAGTAATTTCTACTACCGGCATAAGTATGCTGATGATTCTTACCGGAGAAGTTCTGTTTCCCCGCAGGTTAAAATTCCGCACCAATACAGCGTAAATTTTTTTTATAATTTTTTCTTTAAAAGATACAAATGGATTTTTTGCAATGTAGTTTTGGTAAAATATTTCTTTTATACATAATACTTCGTACTTTTTCCAATGCCCGTGTTTAACCAATCAAGAAGCCGTATCATTAAATTGATTTTCCTCTTCACATTTTTTGTGATACTTGCCCAGTTGATCAATCTTCAATTACTCTCCGGCAAATACAGGAAACAAGCTATGGATAATGCAGTTTATCCCAAGATTATTTACCCGGAACGGGGGATAATATATGACAGAAAAGGGAAAGCCATTCTCAACAATTCTATCATGTATGATTTGATGGTAACACCTGCTGAAGTAAAAGGAATAGACACCCTGGAGTTTTGCAGGATGATGGAGATAGATACCGTGGAATTCAAGAAGAGAATTATTGAAGCGAAGTTTAAAAACACGGCTGTTCGTCCATCCATATTTGAAGATCTGCTGACAACTGATATGCAGGCAAGATTTGATGAAAACAGCTGGAAGTTTCCCGGGTTTGTATTGGTTCAGCGTCCGGTTCGTGTATATCCTTATAATGCCGGAGCACATATTATGGGTTATATTTCTGAAGTAAATCCAAAACAAATTGAGCAGGAAGGAAATTTTTACAGGATGGGTGATTATATCGGGCAAAGCGGACTTGAATCTTATTATGAAAGAGTTTTGATGGGCAAACGAGGTGTACAATTTATTATTAAGGATAATAAAAACCGGTTGGTAGGACCCTATGAAAATGGAGTATTTGATACAGCGGCAATTGCCGGCCGGGGGTTGAGGACATATCTTGATATAGAACTTCAGCAATTGGCAGAAAAATTATTAACTAATAAGATCGGAGCAATTGTAGCATTGGAACCTAAAACAGGAGGAATACTTGCCATGGCATCTTCTCCTGATTTTAATCCAAACGACCTTACAGGTCCAACCAAACAAAAAAATTATGCAAAGCTTGCCCTTGATGTAAGTAAACCTTTATTCAACAGAGCAATAAAAGGACAATACCCTGCCGGCTCTACCTATAAACCTTTGGGCGCATTGATTGCTCTTGATGAAGGAGTGATTACTCCTCAAAGTAGTATCAGCTGTACAGGTGCATATTATTATTGTAAAAGACCTGTTCGCTGTACGGAACATTGGGCAGGGCATGCTGCCAATCTCCGGCTGGCAATTGCTCATTCCTGTAATTCATTTTTTTCAAATACGTTTCGCCTAACCGTGGATAATCCTGCTTATAAAAATGTCAGGGCAGGTCTTACAAAATGGGTTGAATATATGTCAGCATTTGGTTATGGGCATCGTTTAGGAATAGATATACCCAGTGAGGATGGTGGAAATATTCCTGATACAGCAGATTATGATAAAGAATACCACAGTCAATGGAATTCCTGTACAATGGTTACTATAGGGATCGGGCAGGATAAAATGTTGGTTACACCGTTGCAAATTGCTAATGCCATCAGTATTGTGGCAAACAAGGGATATTATTATGTTCCTCATTTTGTAAAAAATATTGAAAATGAAAATGAAGAAGATACATCTTTAATGAACAAATACAGGACTAAACATGCAGTACTTACTCATATTTCCGACAGTGTATATGAAACTGTGATTGGGGGAATGCAGGGTGTTACTGAAGTGGGAACTGCACAAAGAATTCCCAAAATTCCAGGCATAGATGTTTGTGCAAAGACAGGTACAGCAGAGAACAAAAGAGTATTAAATGGAAAGGTTGTTCAATTGAAAGATCATTCAGTGTTTGTATGTTTTGCGCCGAGGCAGAATCCAAAGATTACAGTTGCGGTTATTATTGAAAACGGAGGTTTCGGCGCTACCTGGGCTGGGCCAATGGCTTATCTTATGTTGGAAAAATATCTGAAGGATACTTTGCGTGTTGAAAGGCTAAAAGAGGTAGAAAGGATTGCGGCTGCTAACCTAATGCCGTCATGGCTTACTCTGGAACAATTTCGGGAAGATTCTATCAGAGCTTTTCAATGGTTTAAAATGACAAAGGACAGCTCTTATATTCAAAAATATGTGCAGGAAGTAATATCCTTTCCTTTTAATAACAAGAGAAAAGAAAATAGTTTGCCAAGACAGGAATTAATTGCGGTTATTACAAATGAAAAAATTTCACGAAAAAAGATTTTAAACTGATGTATGAATCAACAAAAACCTGAAATATCCAAAGGAATAGATTGGTTCCTTGTCTGGCTCTACATTGCACTGTGCATCATAGGCCTCATTTGTATTTTTTCAGTAGAATACCGTAATAGTGATAATGTATTCCAAAGTCTCATTTCATTTAAGAAAGAGTATAGTAAGCAACTCTTTTTCTTTGTCATAAGTATCATAATAGCAGTTTTTATTTTATTAACTGACAGTAAATTTTTTACTGCAACAGCTAATCTATCTTATGCTTTCGGTATTTTCCTCATATTAGCCACATTCGTAATTGGGAAAGAAGTGGGAGGATCAAAAAGCTGGATACCTCTTGGTTTAATGAATATACAACCTGTAGAGTTGTGTAAAATATTTACTTCTCTGGCAGTAGCTAAATATATGTCTTCAGTGGATATTGATTTTAGAAAATCTAAATCGCAATTAATTGCAGCTACTTTAGCTTTTGCTCCGGCAATTCTTTCTGTACTGCAAAAAGAGCCAGGGGCTGCCATCGTTTATCTTTCCTTTGCTATCGCCTTTTACAGGGAAGGTCTTCCTTCAGTCTATTTAGTAGTTTTTTTATCTCTGAATGTTTTAATAATTGCAAGTATTATTATAAAACAAAATACACTGTTTGTAATTTTAACAGCTCTTGCAGTCATACTTATTTATTTAACCAGAGTGAGGATAAAGAGAAGCAGGAAAATAATTATAATGATTACGGGTATCTGGTTATTATGTGTGGGGGTTCAGAAGTTCCTTGTCCCGGCTCTTTTTGAAAAAGTGCTGAAACCACACCAGGTAGTCAGAATATTTTCTGCTTTTGGTATTGATGATTATAAATTTAAAAGTGAAGAAAGAAAACTGGCAATTGAAAAAGAATATTCAAAACTCGGCACCGTTAAAAAAAGCGGGGGTGAGAAGGTAGAAAGTTATAATGTAAAACAATCCAAGATTGCAATTGGCAGTGGTGGTTTATGGGGAAAGGGATTCATGCGGGGAACGCAGACAAGAGGTGACTTTGTGCCTGCACAAAACACTGATTTTATTTTTTCTTCTGTGGGTGAAAATTTTGGTTTCTGGGGTAGTACGTTATTAATGATCCTCTATTTTGGATTGATGTTGCGAATAGTTTTTCTGGCAGAGCGACAGCGAAGTGTCTTTAGCAGGGT
>JAHEZE010000086.1 GCA_023251235.1 Sphingobacteriales bacterium
AACAAATGGCAGAAATGACACTGGAAGAAATGGATGCTATCTGGAATAAAATAAAACTCAGGGTTAAGTGATTTGAAAAATGTAATCAGTCATATTTTCAGGAAACCTTATTTTCTGCTGACAGCAGCCCTTTTTTTATACCTGTTATCTTTTCTTTTCTACTCAAAATATTCACAACGTGCTTCCGTAATGGAAGAAAAGGGAAAGTTAGAGTATTATTTACATAACAACCAGGAAGATTTCAATAAACTTATAAGTGATACGGCTCTTATAAAAAATCTGATTGCTAAAAAGGAAAGCAAGTCAGAGTTTAACAAAATCCTAGACAATAGCTTTAGTTTTTTTCTTTTTAGAAAATCTTTTGATGTAGAAAATGAAATGTTATTCTGGAGTAATCAGCAATCTATCCCCCCGGATGATTTATATACTTCAAAGGATGGTGAATATTTTAAAAAGATTTCAAATGGGTATTATTTATGCATCAAAAAGACCATTACATCATTGCAAAGTGCAGGTACAATTTTTTCTTATGCGCTGATACCGGTAAAGTATGAATATTTTGTAGAAACAGATTACCTGCCCAATAGTTTCGTATACAGTAAAAACGCCAACCGTAAAATTTCAATAACAGTCAATGAAACTCCTTTCCCTGTAAAAAATTTATCAGGAAAGGTACTTTTTTATCTTAGTCCTAAAGCAGATTCATCTTATAATGAGCCGGGAGATTTTGGTTCATGGTTAAGAATTCTTGCTGTCCTGTTATTATTTATATTTATTCATTTTCTGGCAGAAGATACAGTGAAAGAAAAAGGTGTCTGGAGGGGACTTGGCCTGTTAATGCTGCTTTTGGTTTTTTTACGAGTTATAAGTTATTATACAAACTTCCCTGTAAACCTTCGGCGGTTTGATTTATTTGATCCTTCGGTATATGGTTCAAATTCCATACAAAAATCACTTGGTGATTTGTTGATCAATGCGTCACTTTTCTGCTGGGGTATGCTTTTTTCCTGGTCAAAAATTCAAAGGAGTGAGAAAGAGTTTCAGATTAAATTAAATTCCCTGTCCCGGGGATTAGCTATTTTTTTGTCTATTGTGATTGTCGCTTTTACATTTATAATGGCCAAGACAATCAGGAGCCTTGCTGCCGATTCAAATATTTCCTTTGATGTAATCAATTTTTTCAGTTTAACTAAATTCAGTGTTTTTGGATTTGCCGTTTTGTCCATTCTTGCCATCGGGTATTATTATTTTATAAGAATTATCATCCGTGCTGTTACAAGTTTATTACCCGGAAATTTCTTCCTTATTTATCTCATTATACCTGTCGCAGGGCTTTTCTACCTTACAATAAAGATTAATAATCCGTTGCTTCAGTTTTATATTTTTGTATTGATTTGGTTGCTTGGTTATATATCACTCCTTCGTACGCGGTGGTTTTCGATTGCCGGGGCTAAATGGAATATAGCTGGAACCCTATTCTGGATTTTTCTTTTTTCGCTTTCCATTTCAGCAATCATTATCAGCGCCAACAGGGAAAAGGAATGGGAACTCCGGAAAAAAATGGCTGATAAAATAGATATGTTATCAGACCCTTTTAACGAAAGGCAACTCAGTATTGCTTTTACTTATATTGATGATGATTTTCTTTCAGCAAATTTTCAGCGTTTTGAAAATAAAGATTCTGCCCGCTTGCTCAGGGATAGCATTTTAAGAAAAAGCGGGTATTTATATAAATATGCTTCCCGGCTTTATGTTTTTGATGCTTCAGGAAAAGGTTTGTTTAATGAAGATGCTGAATCGCTTAATACGCTGAATACAGTCATTGATGTACAGGCAAAGATTACCATTACACCCAATTTATTTTATTATGAAACATCTTTTGATAAATTCACTTTTATATTTAAAAGGGTGGTGAGAGATGTTAATGGCCGGTACCTGGGTTCTGTTTTTATAGTTTCTAATCCGGAACAATACAGCAGTGATGCTCTTTACCCGGAATTATTCCGTCAGTCTAATCAATCTAATCCCGATGAATCTTCCGTTTATTCCTATGCTATTTATAAAAAAGGAGTCTTGCTACCCAGCCCCTTTAATAAATATCCATTTGCTACTTTCATTACCACTTATGATATTCCGTTAAGTCAATATGAAAAACGAATGAATGGTGATTTTTCTGAACTTTGGTTTAAGGCCTCGAATGGCAAGGTGGTGGTGGTCGCGAAAAAAAAGGTCAACATCATTGGCGCTATCACATTGTTTTCTTACATATTTTGCGCTTTTCTTTTTTTGGTTGCCATACTTAATCTTGTTGCCTTGTTGCTCCGCGTAGGGTTTAATTATAAAGAAATAAGCCGTTTGTTACAGTGGAATATCCGTAGCCAGATACACAGCACAATTATTTTTATCAGCATCCTGTCTTTTGTAATTATTGGTATAGCCACTATCTCATTTTTTATTCAACGCTATGAACAGAATAATGAGGAACGTTTAAGCCGTACGATGCAAATTACAGTGAAAGAAATGGAGAAAAAGCTGGATAAGCAAAGAGTCTTTGATGACCAGTTGGCTATTTATGATTCAGTGGCCAACCTGGAAGTACAGAAACTGGTAAATGAGGTTGCTGAAATTCATAATGTGGATGTCAATGTATATGATACCAGCGGCAACCTTCATGTCACATCACAACCTATAATTTACAGAGAAGGAATTTTAAGTAAAAAGATTCATCCTCTTGCATTTTACCATCTGAATCGCCTGCGCCAGGTGCAGTATGTACAAAATGAGAAATTAGCTACGATCAGTTACATGAGTATCTATGCCCCCCTTCGTGGAGATGATGGACATGCATATGCCTATCTGAACATTCCCTATTTCCTGTCACAACGTGAACTGAAACAGGAGATATCCAATTTCCTTATTACTATCATTAACCTGAATGCATTTATCTTCCTGATTGCCGGTGTCATTGCCTTGTTTATTACCAATAGAGTGACACGTTCATTCTTATTAATCAGTGAAAAAATGAAGGATGTGAATTTGGGTAAAACAAATGAAGAAATAATATGGAAGCGGGAGGATGAAATAGGTGAACTGGTAAAAGAATACAACAAGATGGTAAATAAACTGGAAGTTAGCGCCACTGCACTTGCAAGAAGTGAGAGAGAAGGGGCATGGAGGGAAATGGCCAGACAGGTAGCCCATGAAATCAAGAATCCGCTGACACCCATGAAACTTAGTGTTCAGTACCTGCAAAAAGCAATTGATAGTAATACAGTCAATGTAAAAGAACTTACTGCTAATGTTGCAAAAACTCTTGTAGAACAAATTAATCATCTTTCTAAAATAGCTTTTGATTTTTCCCAGTTTGCCAACATTGGAAACACCTATCAGGAAACTTTCGATTTAAGTGAAGTTATTTATTCACTCAGGGATCTTTACGGGGTAAATGATAATGTGGAGTTGTTGATCAGTGATTTCCCCGAAAGAATTCCTTTATACATGGATAAAACGCAGATGAACCGGCTTTTCACTAATCTTTTACAGAATGCAATAGAAGCTTGTACCGGAAAAGAAAAATGCCGGATTATCATAAACGCTTTAAAAGAAAATGGAGTTGTAAGAGTAAGTATCAAAGACAATGGCGAAGGAATTCCTGAAGAAATGCAATCAAAAATATTTACGCCCAACTTTACTACCAAATCATCCGGCACCGGCCTTGGCCTTGCAATGTGCCAGGGAATAGTGGAGCAGGCAAAAGGAAAAATATGGTTTGAAACAAAGAAAGCAGAAGGGACAACTTTCTTTGTTGAATTGCCGCTGGTTTCTTAGATCTTTTTCTTTTTTCTTCTTTCCGTAAGAAAATTTTCAAACTGCTTTAAGTTATAACTACTCAGGTTTTGTTCTTTGGTCAGTCCAGCTTTCTGTGCAGCCAATACACCATACTTCACATCATCAAAGCCATCCAAAGCATGGGCGTCGGGATTAATTGAGATCACTACATTTTTCTCAATGGCATAACCAATATACTTCCAGTCAATATCAAGGCGACGGGGATGTGCATTTAGTTCAATCACTACATGATTGGCGGCACAGCTATCAATGATTTTTTTATGATTTACCGGATAACCACTCCGACTGAGAAGCAATCTTCCCGTCATATGACCCAGTATGGTGGTATATGGATTTTCAATAGCCTTCAGCAACCGCATCATGGCTTTCTCCTCGGTCATTTTAAGATTGCTGTGAACAGAGGCGATGATAAGATCAAAAGTAGAAAGCATTTTATCGGAATAATCCATGGAGCCGTCATTGAGAATATCACATTCAATGCTTTTGAATATTCTGAATGGTGTCAGTTTATCATTCAGTTCATCAATATAACGGTGCTGTTCTTTAATCCTTTCTTCTGTTAAACCATTGGCATAAGCAGCCGCTTTTGAGTGGTCTGAAATTACAAGATATTCATATCCACGTTTGATGAGTTCTTTGGCCATATCTTCAATAGTATTTACACCGTCACTCCAATTACTATGGCTATGGATAATGCTTTTGATATCATTTTCAGTAATAACATCAGGTAAGTTTTTCTCTTTTGCTTTTTCAATAATTCCTGCAGATTCTCTGAGAAATGGAGGAATGAATTCAATTCCTGCCTGTTCAAATATTGCATGATCATCAGGTGAGGTGCTTATCTGATAGTTTATTTTGGGGAAAACTTTTTTTAAGGATTCTGTAAATTCAGTTGATCCGGTGGTTAAAAACAGTTTTTCATTCATGAAAGTCTTTCCGGTAAACAAACGAAGTTTTAATCCATTCTTTAATTTATACAACAGAGTATTTTCTTTTTCTTCCAACAATTCCGGTGGCTGAAGGGTTAAGAATTTTGGTTTTATTTCATCATTGTTGGATAGAATTACAAACTCTAATTCTTCAATCGTTAGTTGCTGTCTTCTGTATGATCCTGTTACATGCACTTTCTCTTTTGTAAAAAGTTTTTCGAGATATGAATTTACCTGGGGGAATATTGTTTCCATTTCTGCATAAAGAAAATGACCCTGGTGCTGCAAATAAAATTCAATAGCCTCTTTTACATTGGTTTGAGTTTTTTCACCAAATCCTTTATACAAGGTTAGTCTGTTCTCTTCGCATGCATATAAAAGTTCTCCTATTGACTCCAACTCCATTTCCTTCCATATAGTATTGATTTTCTTTGGGCCTAATCCCTTAATGTTCAGCATTTCAATGACGCCAGGAGGGGTTTTGGCAATTATTTCAGTAAGTACTTCCAGCTTGCCGGTATCCAGCATTTCAATAACTTTTTTCCTCACACTTTCCCCAATTCCTTTAATTGTAAAAAGAGTTTCACGGGGAGTATCTTTTAATTGGACCGGAAGCTTTTCAATATTAAATGCAGCAATTGAATAAGTTTTAGTTTTAAAAGAATTTTCTCCATGTATGTCCAAAAGTTTTGAAAGAAGAGAAAAATTTTCAGCAATAGCATAATTATCCATATTGCAAGTTATGATTTCCGATAAATCATAAAACGAAAAAGTCCCCCGGCTTTCGGAGGACTTTCTATTACTTTTGAAATTGAAAACTTACTTCTTTTTCTTAGCAGCTTTCTTTTTTGGTGCAGCTTTTTTCTTAGCGGCTTTTTTCTTTGTTGCCATGTTTTTTAGAATTTAACGGTTAGAAATAAATTAACGATAGTAAAAGTATAAACATTATTTAAACTACCAAAAAATTTTTCCACAAAGTTCAAACCAAGGTGTTGATTACTTTTTTCTTGTTTCGGAGAATTTGCGATTAATAAAGTGATTATTCTTTCACTTCATACAACTATAAAGTAGAATTATGCAGATGCTTCAATTGGTGTTACAGAAACAAATGTTCTGTCATTCTTTCCTTTCTTGAATTCAACTATACCATCTGTTAATGCAAACAATGTATAGTCTTTTCCAACCCCGACATTTTTTCCGGGGTGATAAACTGTTCCACGCTGACGAATGATGATATTGCCTGCAATGGTTGCTTGTCCGCCATAAATTTTTACACCGAGGCGTTTGCTCTGCGAGTCACGACCATTCTTTACACTGCCTTCACCTTTTTTATGTGCCATAGAAGAGAAATTTTGGAATTTAGAAATTTGGAAATTCAATTTCGAAATTTTCCAATCATACTTTTCAAAATTTATTTAATGTCTTTAATCAGTATCTGGGTATAATGAGTACGATGACCAAGTTTTTTTCGGAAACCTTTCCTTCTTTTTTGTTTATAAGCAATTATTTTATCTCCTTTCACATGATCAACGATCTCTGCTTTCACTTTGGCTTTTACATCATCTCCGATGGTTACTTTTCCATCTGCATCCGTCAACAATACTTCCAGGTCTACTTTATCGCCGGCCTTACCTTCTACATGGGGAACATATAAAGTCTGATCTTTTTCTACTTTATACTGCTGGCCGGCAATTTTTATTACTGCTATCATCGCTTTAAAATTAGGAGGGCAAAGGTAAGGGGAAATGTCAATCCGGCAAACAGATTATCAAAGAATTATGTACCTCCAAAGTATAATTATATTGTCTTCTTTTATATTTGCAGTTCTACAAAGCTTGCTAGTCACTTAGAGTATGAAAATCAAGTCCTTTTTAGCCAAACCCTTTGCCTCCTATATATATAAAGGTATCAGGAAAGGAATGGCTACCGCTGTAGATGACCAGGAAAATATCTTTAGCAATCTTCTTAAAACAGGAAGAATTACAGAGTTTGGAAAAGCTTCCGGTTTGGATAAGGTAAACACTTACGAAGAATTCAAACAGGCAATTCCTATCCGGGATTACGAACAAATGCGCCCATGGATTGATAAAATTAAAGAAGGAAGGCATAATGTGTTATGGAAAGGCAAACCCATCTATTTTGCAAAAACCTCCGGTACTACCAGTGGTACCAAATACATTCCGATTACTAAAGATTCCATTCCCAACCATATCAATACAGCCCGTAATGCATTACTGTGTTATATGGCTGAAACAGGAAATACAAAATTTGCCGATGGTAAAATGATTTTCTTATCTGGTTCGCCGGAACTGGAAAGAGTGGGTGGAATACCAACAGGAAGATTGAGTGGAATAGCCAATCATCATGTTCCCAGTTATCTCCGAACTAACCAAATGCCTTCTTACGAAACCAACTGCATTGAAGACTGGGAAACTAAACTTCATAAGATCGTTGATGAGACCATTAATAAAGACATGACACTCATTAGCGGAATTCCGCCATGGATGCAGATGTATTTTGATGAATTAATAAAAAGAAGCGGGAAAAAAGTTGGAGAACTGTTTCCCAATTTCAATGTGATGGTACAGGGTGGCGTGAATTTTGAACCTTATAAAGCTAAATTGCTTGAAAGCATTGGCAAAAAAGTGGATTGCATAGAACTCTTTCCGGCCAGTGAAGGTTTTTTTGCATTCCAGGATTCACAGCTTAATGAGGGATTATTATTAAATACCAATAGCGGTATTTTCTTTGAATTTGTTCCGGCTATCGAAATTTACAATGAAAACCTAACCAGGCTTTCATTAAAAGATGTGAAAGCAGGTGAGAACTATGCACTCATTATCAGCAGTAATGCCGGACTTTGGGGATACAATTTAGGAGATACAGTGAAATTTGTTTCCACAGATCCTTACCGGCTGATTGTAACAGGAAGAACCAAGCATTTTATTTCTGCATTCGGGGAACATGTAATAGGAGAAGAAGTAGAATACAGTATGCTAAAAGCTGCGGAGGAGGAGCATGTTCACATTACTGAATTTACTGTGGCGCCTTATGTAAACAGTGGAGATGGTCAATCGTACCATGAGTGGTTTGTTGAATTTGAAAATAAACCTGAAAACATGCATGCCTTTGCTATGAGGGTGGATGAGAACATGCGTAAAAAAAATGTTTATTATGATGACTTAATCAGCGGAAATATTCTTTCCCCTTTAAAAATTACTCCAGTAAGAAAAAACGGGTTTATTGATTACATGAAATCTATTGGTAAATTGGGAGGGCAGAATAAGGTTCCCAGACTTAGTAATGACAGGAAAATAGTAGATGAAATGGGAAGATGGACAGAAAACGATTAAGTAAATACTTTCTAAAGGATTTATTTTTTAAATGAAAGACACTGGAAAAATAAAAGTATATTTTGAAAATTCAGCTTCTGCAACAGCCGTGAAATCATCAAAGCAAAAAGAAAGAATTTTGAAAAGAATTGCTGTTTTCGGATCTACCGGCTCTATCGGAACTCAGGCCCTTGGTGTGATTGCAGCTAATCCCGATAATTTTTCTGTCGAAATACTTACCGCACAAAATAATGATGAACTGCTGGTACAGCAAGCCTTGCAATTCAATCCCAATATTGTGGTGATTGGCGATGAAAAAAAATACCTGAAAGTAAAAGAATCACTTGCTTCAACCAATGTAAAAGTTTTTGCGGGAGAAAAAGCATTGGAAGAAGTAGCCGCAATGAATTGTTATGATCTGATGCTGGCTGCTATTGTTGGTTTTGCCGGTTTAAAGCCAACCATGAAAGCTGTAGAGAATGGTAAAACAATTGCTTTAGCAAACAAAGAAACTCTTGTAGTGGCCGGCGACATTATGATGAAGAAAGCCGTAGAATACCGGGCTCCTGTTATTCCTGTTGATTCAGAACATTCGGCCATATTTCAATGTCTTGTTGGTGAAACAAGAAACCGTATTGAAAAAATTATTCTGACTGCCTCGGGTGGTCCTTTTCTTGGTCGAAAACCCAACTACCTGGTTAATGTTAAAAGAGAGCATGCTCTTCAGCATCCCAATTGGAAAATGGGGGCCAAAATAAGTATTGATTCCGCAACGCTGATGAATAAAGGGTTGGAGATGATTGAAGCAAAATATCTTTTTAATCTTAATCCGGAACAAATCCAGGTAATCATTCATCCACAAAGTATCATTCACAGCATGGTGCAGTTTGAAGACGGTAGTATTAAAGCACAACTGGGATTGCCGGATATGAAACTTCCGATTCAGTATGCATTGGCATTTCCCCAACGTATAGGAAATAAATTACCCAGATTTGATTTCAGGAGAATGAATACCTTAACCTTTGAAGAACCGGATATAAGAACCTTTCGAAATCTTTCTCTTGCAATTGATGCTTTAAATAAAGGAGGAAATCTTCCCTGTGTATTAAATGCTGCCAATGAAATTGCTGTATATGCCTTTTTAAAAAACAGGATTGGTTTCCTTGATATGACTGAACTGATAGAGAAAACCATGTTACATGTTCCATTTATCGAAAAACCTACACTGGAAGAATATTTTGAAAGCGATGGAGAGGCACGGAATTTTGCCGCCGACATAATAAAATTGTAGCCCCGTCCCTAAGGGAGAAAAAGAATTAATGAAATTTTCTATTATCACTATCTGTTTTTAAAGGATATTTGCCAACATTTTTAAATTTCCAAAAAGCCCCTTTAGGGGTTGGGGTAATTATTATGATATTATTATCTATTGATTGGAATGTAGTGGCAGTAAAAGCCGGGCAATTCGTTTTGTCATTTTCCATTCTCATCCTCTTACATGAACTGGGTCACTTTCTGCCTGCGAAATGGTTTAAGTGCAGGGTAGAAAAATTTTACCTGTTCTTTAATCCCTGGTTTTCTCTTTTAAAAAAACAAAAAGGAGAAACAGAGTATGGAATAGGATGGATTCCCTTGGGAGGATATGTAAAGATATCAGGCATGGTAGATGAAAGTATGGATAAAGAACAAATGAAATTGCCTGCCCAACCTCATGAATTCAGAAGTAAACCAGCATGGCAGCGGTTGATTATTATGCTTGGAGGTGTAACGGTTAATGTCATTCTTGCTCTTGTTATTTTTATTTTCATTACCTGGGTGTGGGGCGAAAAATATATTCCCATTGCTAACCTGAAATATGGTGTATATGCAGACAGCCTTGGAAAAAGAATTGGCGTGCAGGATGGGGATAAAATAATTGCCGTTGGAGGTAAACCAATCGTAAAAGTGGGAACTGTTGGTTCGGAAATTATTATGGGTGAGGCAAAATCCATTACTATTGACAGAAACGGAGAAAAAGTAGAGTTGCAAATACCACAGGGATTCATAAAAGAATTGAATGCAAACCGCCTTGGCGGGTTTACTTATATACGTATTCCAATGATTGTTGACACTGTTTTTAAAAAATCAAAGATTACAAAAGGGGATATAAGGAAAGGAGACAGATTGATAGCATTTGGGAATAAAAAAATTGAGTATGGAACCGATCTGCTGAATGATGAAGGACATATAAAAGATACCACAGTTACTTTGTCTTTTTTAAGAAATGAAAAAGATACTGTAGTTGCCGATGTATATTTCAATGATAAAGGCGATAATAAAGTTGCTTTTAAATCTGCCGGAGAAATATTGGGAACAAAACAGATTACTTACTCCTTTATTGAATCAATACCAGCAGGAATAAAACGTAGCTGGCAAACTCTTACAAAGTATATTAAAAATCTTAAACAGTTATTTACTTCCAATGAAGTTCGGGTGAGAGACTCGCTGGGAAGTGTAATCAGTATTGGAGGAATTTTTCCGGGGCAATGGGATTGGGAAAGTTTCTGGACATTGACAGCAGTTTTTTCTATTATACTCGCCTTTATGAATGTGTTACCAATTCCTGCACTCGATGGAGGCCATGCTTTATTTACATTAGTTGAAATGATCACAGGACATAAACCCAGTGATAAATTCATGGAATATGCTCAAATGGTAGGCATGGTTTTGTTGTTGGGATTAATGGCTTATGCAATGGGATTGGATATCTGGAGACTGTTTAAATAAAAGCCCTGCCCCTCTAAATCTCCCCCAAGGGAAGACTTGAGCAAGCACACAAGGATAACTTATCTGAAAATAATATACTTGCCTGGAGTTATTGTAAATTTGCAGTTCTATTTATTCTTTAATTTTTTTTTGAGATTCAGATAGTGAAGCTGTTTAATTTTTGCTGAGTAGAATTTTAGAAAGTACAAGAGAGTAACAACAGAAGTTGATTAGAATTGTTCCGATAACTATAGGGAGTGGCAACATAAAAAATTATTAGTTAATAATTATTCATTATTAATTATGTCATGGGGGCGTTTGGTTTTGACAGCATAGATCTTTGAAAGTATAAGCATGTTCTGCGTTGCGTAATTAGCAGGCTAATCTGAATACGCAAAACTCAAATGGCAATACTCAGTATGCCATGGCTGCCTAATCAGTGATTAAGTAGTCATTAGGGCCGCCGGGCCGGTTCGCTTGTTACCACGCCCCGCCGCCGACTTAAAATAAAACAAGATGCTGCAAACAAAGGCTGTGCTGTTTGCTTAAGACCATGCAGCTAAGGAAGTAATCGGTTGTCTGTTCCCAGTTGCTTTCCGACACTACAAAACAAAATAAGCATGTAGAAAACTTTTGATGAATATGTTTGGACACCGGTTCGAATCCGGTCGCCTCCACCCACCTGCGCTAAAGCTTCGGTGGGCAGGCCCTTAAAATTAAGGACTTGCTCTATCGGAGTTTTTGCATTTTAAAAACCATTTTTTATGTGGTACGTATATATTATAGAAAGCAGAAAGAAAAATTTTATATATATCGGTTCAACGAATAATTTAAAGAGAAGATTTACTGAACACAATAATGGGATGTCACAATCTACAAAAGCCTATAGACCTTATGAATTATTGGCCTGTATCGCAGTTCAATTGGAAGTACAAGCCCGAAGTTTAGAACAGTATTTTAAAACCGGATCTGGTAAAGCTATTTTGTATAAAAGAATTTTAGGCAAAGATTCTGGTCGTTCTTTTGGAGAAGAATAAAATTACCTGGCCTGCCTGACGAAGCTTTAGCGTAGTCAGGCCTCCACTTTTTCTCATTTTCTCTATTGTTCTCTTAGCAAAGCTTTTTTATTTCTATCTGATTACTTCTACCCTGTATTTTACAAACAGACTTCAAAATCGTTTGTAGAAGATTTACTACAATTATTTAAGCGTTTCACTACAGTTTAACTACTTGTTTATTCCAATCTTTGTAAGATTAAATCCTTAAACCTTAAAAATCTATGGAAAAGATCACCATCCTGATTGCCGACGATCATCAGCTTATCAGAGAAACCTGGACTTATATGCTCAACAATGATCCGAGGTTTATGGTAGTGGGAGTGGCTGCTACCGGAGAACAAGCAATAGAACTTGCTAAAGAGTCAAGACCTGACATAGTGTTGATGGATATTAACATGGGAGACATGACAGGGTTTGAAGCAACCAGGCAGGTAAAGAAATTTTCTCCCGGTTCAAAAATCATTGGTGTATCCATGCACTCTATGCCTGTCTATGCTAAAAAAATGATGAAGATGGGAGCATCGGGTTATGTAACAAAAAATTCCGGCAAGGAAGAATTTTTCCGGGCCATCATTGAAGTAAACAGCGGTAAAACCTATATCTGTGAAGAAGTGAAAAACATCTTAACGGAGCAGGAAATGGAATCCGACAACCATAAACCGGGGATCAACAGTTTATCAAAACGTGAACTTGAAATTGTTATGTTTATTAAAAACGGGATTTCTTCCAAAGAAATTTCCAATCAACTGGGTTTGTCAATAAAAACTGTAGAAGTTCACCGTTATAATATTCTGAAAAAACTTACTCTTCCCAATGCTGCAGCCCTGGTTAATTTTGTCAACCACCAGGGATTTTAATATCGTAAGGATAAATTAAAATAGCCGGGCGCCCTAACATTTGAAACATCATCTTTCTCAGGCTGCCAGTTGCTGGTTATAAAATGAAACTGCCACGGTAGTACCATTCATTTTATTATTGCTGATAGTAATGCAACCCCCAATTTTTTCGGCAAGAGGTTCTACCTGAAGCAGGCTGTCGGTAAGTGCTTCATCATGGCGGTTATCATTGTCTTTTACATGAAGCAAAATAATGTTGCCGTATAATTTTGCAGAAATACGGATGCAATTATTCTGAGTATAGTTGATGGTAGTGCTCAGCAGGTTGCTTAATACCGAAGCCAGTATATTTTCATCCGTACACACCAGCATTTCTTTTTTTATATCGTTTACAATAAAACTTTTTTGTTGTACAATATGGGGTAAAAAACTTTGCAGCAGTTGATCGATGAGTTGATGCAGCACAAGGGGTCTTTTTGTAGTTTTCATAAAACAGGGTTTAAGTGGAAAAAAAATTAAAACGGGATCATAATAGTTTTTCATCAGGACAGGTCATTTTTTTCATTCCTTCCCGGTAGTTCGGATTCATTCCGGAACTACCGGGATCAGGAAAGAATGTTTCCGGATCAGAAACATTACAACGGGTGGTGGATAAGGGT
>JAHEZE010000087.1 GCA_023251235.1 Sphingobacteriales bacterium
GCTTTTATAGCCCCTGATTTGGAATTCAAAGGATCTTTCTTGCAGGAAAAAATGAACAGGCAAATAAATGAAGCCTGAAGAAATAAAATTATTTTTCTCATAAACTTAATTTTATAGACACTGAAGGAATTGATTTTGCAACCAAATCTTTTTTATAAATAATTGGAGCAGTTTCATTTTTTAAAGAAAGCATCAAAGCTTTTCTTTTGTTTTTTGAAGAAACAATGAAAAAGGGGATGCTGCTAAGCATAACACCCAGGCCACTTAGAACTAATGTTGTTTTAAGGCCATCATTTTTATAGCTGGAGGCATCAAGTCCCCAAAAATAAATGTAATCTGATGTTAGAGGTCCCTGTGGAAAAGCTAAACCAATTAATGAAGTAGCAGCGCCACTAAAAATAATAATCTGTGCAACCTTTCTTTGGTTTTTACTTTTTTGAAAATAATCTGCCTTGGATAATTGAGGGATCGCAGTTTTTGTTGTCTGGCTAAAAGCAGACACTGCTATTACTAATAAGAGTGAGTAAAGAATAATTTTTTTCATACAATTAATTTATCAAACCGTCCCGATAATTATCGGGACGGTGTTTGTAAAAGGGGTATAAAAAAATTTGTCAAAAAAATCATATTAATTACACGACGGTAAAGGTGATGGAAAGCTTGTATTGAAAATATTTTTTTGCCAGCAAATGTTGGTAGCTGTTCCCCCCCATAATGGGCCATCCCATAAAAGATCTACTGCAGGCAATGGAATAGATACAGGTGCAGTACCGTTATTTTTAGCAATATTGCTTATCACTTTATTGCCATGAGGTACTGGGTCAATTAATGTAACAAACCCTATATCGCCGGTGAGGTTGTAAAGTACAAATCCGCTAACCATTGCAATACCAAGGGTATTATTTCCGCTTACATTATTGTCCTTTACTGTAATCTGCGAGCCAGCAATTACAAGTATGCCGGTTCCTGATGGCACATAATTTTCAAAACCTCCGCTAATACTTGAAAAGTTTGCGTGATTATTATCATATACATGATTGTTGATAACAGAGATATTCGCTAAGGTTGTGCTTAACAGGTGGGGCAGGTAGGTTACTGTTATCCCTGCAGAATTATCGTAACATTGATTTTTACTGGCAGTAACATTTGTACAATTTTCAATTTCCAGGCCCTGTACATTACCATGAGCCAAATTGAAGTTCATATCCACATTACTTGATTGCCCTACATAAATTCCTGTGTCAGTATGGCCGGTAGCCGTGCAATGTTCAATGGTGCCTCCATTGCAATGCACAGGAAATAATCCATATTCCCCATTGTTGATAGCCGTTACATGAGACAGTAAAAAATTGTCAACATGGGTAAGGTAAACGCCATTCTCTTCAAAATTCTGTACAGTAACATTTTTTAAAACAAAACCATCACCGGCATCATTTACGGTAATTCCATTTTCTTCATTACCGGGATTTTGAATGATGACTCCATCGCCTGTTCCAATCAATTGTATGTTGGCTTTGTTTATAACAACGTCTTCATTATAAACACCCGGCTCAATGCGAATGATGGAGCCCGGGCTAGCTGCATCCACAGCGGTTTGGATAGAGCCGCCGGCGGTGACTGTTATTGCCGGCTCGGCACTGGGAGCAGAATTACTTTTTGCAGTTGATGTTTTATTATCAGCAGGAAGCTGAAGATCTTTTTGGCAGGCAATAATAAATAAAGCTGCGAGAAATGAAAATAAAATAATTTTTTTCATAATTAATAGTTTTAGAATACTAAACTAACCTCTTGAACAGAGAAGTGATTATTGAATTTTGCAAAAGCCTTTTCCCAATTGGCAGTTTTTGCAAATGGTTTGATAGTTGCTCAATAAGTTTCTGAAAAGAATTCAGGAGTTACATTTTCAAAAGAGTTTCAGAAACATTGTTTTTATTGAAACTTAGTGACAGATATTTTTACAAAGAAATAGATTACAGAATAATTCAGACTGACTATCAAACAAAAATGTCTTTTTGCTAATTCAGACAGAAAAGACTCATTCCTATTCTTTTATTTTTTTTGGCAGCAATAAAAAGAGGAATACTGCCAATCATACCAGCAAGACCTGTATAGAAAAGGACATTCCGGACAGCAGTATTCTGCTCCTCATATGAGTACAAGGACTCGAGGCCACTATCAACTGCAATGACAGCACCAATGGTGCTCATGACAAGTCCCCCGCTCAATAACAACCATGCAGCGGTCTTTTGAGTTTTGGTTTTTTTAAACGATTCTGTTTACTTAGCGGTAAAATAGGATTGGTCTGTTGGCGAAATGCTTCAGCCGGATAAACCGGAAACCTCAAAAGCTTCTTTTAATATGAAACTCTCCGTTGGTTACTGTTTGTGAAATACCCCCTACTGGATAAATGCCTGTTATAAATTCGAAGCTACCCTTAACATAATCATTGCTGATCTCAAGAATCTTTATTTTCCCGCTTCCAGTCACGGTTGAACTAAAAAGAACGCTTTGGGCTAGATATTCCTGTCCGCTAACCCATACTCTGGCTTCCCGGAATTTTCCCACTTCAAACAAATAGTCACCCGGAGTTATCTGGCTTCCCTCAATAATCTCAAGTTTAACAGAGCCGGTAGCCCAGTCTCCGGATATTGTTATAGACCCATCTGCGCTTCCCAAAAGAGGAGCGGTTGCTTTGATATTTGCATTACATGCCACTGCAGTTCCATTGATAGCCATTCTTAAATAGCTTTGAAAAGGTTGATCATTACTTTTTTTACATCCGGCAATGCTTATTGAAATTAATATTGCCCATAATGATATTTTTAATTCTGACTTCATAAAAAATAATATTAAAAAATCATAAACCGATTTTTACTGAAATGGCCGGGTATGGATGTTGAACAAGTGAATGTTGTTGAATAACCTGCATCGTTTCCATTTTGAAAAACGTGGTTGCTGCATTTGCTTTTCTTTTATTCTTTCCCGAAGCAATAAATAAAGGAATACTACCCAGCATTGCAAAGCCACCGGTAATAAGAAGAACGCCACCGCTACTTGATGAAGTGATAGTGGGTTGCAAAGTAAATAGGTCTATTAAAGCATTATTAGCTGAATTAACTTCTACTGCAATGCCAATTAAAGAAACGGTAGCTCCTCCACCCAATAATAACCAGGCAGCAGTTTTTTGATTTTTACCTTTCTTCAGGTAATCAGTTTTGGTTAATGGTGGTGCTATACTTGTAGTTTGCTGACTGAAAGAGGCTGCTGAAAATAACAATGTGATGATGAGGGTGATGATTTTTCTCATTTTAAAAGGTTTGATAATTAAACCAGGATTTTTATCGAAATAATTTATTACCCCCTTTTTATATAAAATTCACCATTGGTAATTGTTTTTACAATGCCTGTTGCGAAATCGGGCTCGGTAACAAAACCAAAAGTTCCTTTAACATACTTCTCGCTTATTTCAAGGATAGATATGCTTCCACTCCCCCATATAGGATTAGGAACACAATTAGTACAGTTATTACCGGCGCCAAAGTTATCAAAGCCTATCGATAATTCCGCACTAGCTACATAACTTACATTTGATGAATTAAAAACATATTGCCCAGTTCTTACACTTTTCAAATAATCAGTAATAAAAAGCTGAATGCTTTTGTCTCCCCAGTTTCCTATAATTGTCAACTTTGGGTCACTGCCAGATCCCGGAAGTTGCTCTGGTTTGTATGCCTTAATATTTGAAGTGCATTCAAAAGCAACGCCATCCAATGTTCCTTTTAAATAACTTTCAAACGATCCTTTGTTTTTGCTGCAATTGATTAGTAAGAATGATAAAAAGAGTACGGCGGTTGAAAGCTTTAATGATGATTTCATACTAAAATGATTTAAAAATGAGTTATTATTTTACAAACCGATTTTTACTGAAATGGCCGGATAGGCCTGGTAAGCAAAATTCGTTTGCTGAATAACCGGCATCCTTTCCAATTTTAAAAAAGTGCTTGCGCTCAATGCTTTTCTTTTGTTTTTTGAAGAAACAATGAAAAAGGGGATGCTGCTAAGCATAACACCCAGGCCACTTAGAATTAATTTTGCTTTAAGGACATCATTTTTATAGGTGAAGCCACTAAGTCCATAATAAACAACGTAACCTGTTCGGGGTCCATTTGGAAAAGTAAAACCAATTAATGAAGTAGCGGCGCCACTAATAATAATAATCTTTGCAATCTTACTTTGGTTTTTACTTTTTTGCAGATAAACTTTTTTAACAGACGGCGTTTGTTGGCTGAATATTGAGATTACTGTAACCATCATCAGTGCGATACAAATTTTTTTTTTCATAAACTTAATTTTTATTGGTTGTTAATCTTTTTTTTAAAAGTTTCCTTTAAAGGTTCCATTAGTAATTTGTATAATTCCGGTAGAGCCGGTACATATCATACTAAAACTTCCTTTGATAGAATTGGCGGTAAGTTGATCTATAGTGACAGCTCCGGCAGGGGATGGAGATGATGAGGCAAAAAAAGATTCACTATACCCCAAACCTGAAATGCCAATTCCAAAAAAGCCCATGACATACTGCGCACCAGCACCACCTGTTGTGCCGATAGTGTAAGCTCCGGGAGAATTCGTATTCACAAAAGTGATTTGTATCGCACCCTGTGAACCCGAACCCCCACAAACGATTACTATATCCCCGTTCGGATCAGTCCTTTTCCCATATACAGTAGTATTGCCAGTTGATGTAAAAGAAGATAAAGCTCCCCCTTTGACAGAGACCATAGCTTTCATTTCATTATTTGGATTTCCCGGGGGGATAGTATTACCTGTAGAAGATTTTTTGCATGAAGGGAAAATAAGTAGGATAACGAGTGAAAGGTTGACTAACTTTTTCATGATTGATGATTTTTGATGAAAGGGCCATGCCTACTCTTGTCGCTTTTCGGTAAAGGCGCCGTACTCTTTTATCAGGATTTTCGGGGTTCTCCTTTTTTGTTGGCACCAAGCTATGATTTGAATAAAGCTACCAGAAGCTGAATTTTGCAATCAGTATTTCTGATTTGCAGTTATTGCAAATAGTTGACGGTTTTGTTAGCTGATATTTGATGTTGCTGAGAATATCAGCAACATCATTGAAAAAAATATTGCTTTCACAATAAAAATTTCAGAGTTATTGTAATCTATTTTTTACCACTGCCTCTTAATAAAATACCCAGCTTGATTCCAAAATAATGAGAAGTTAATTTTTCATCGGAAGAACTGCCGGGGGCAAGATTGCTTAATCCCGTATTATAGTTAACAGATAAAAACAGTCCATTGGGAAAACAATAGCCGGTAATAACATTGGCACCCAGGTCAAGCCCCTTCATATCATCATTATCCCCGTTCCCAAATTTTATATTTTCTGATGTTGAATTAGTTCCGTCTTCAAATTTGGTTTTACCAGAAAGGGAAAAAGCAAGAGATGGCCCTGCGCCGATAAAAAAGTTTCCGGTATTGCTGCCAGCGTTGTACAGGAAATTCAAAGGCACTTCAATACAATTAACATTCAACTTTACTTTTTCTGTAACAGAGCCAGAAGTTTGTTCATTTTTTGTACCCTTTTGTACAAAGTTTACAGCCGGTTGAAAACTGAAATGTTTACCGGAAGGAATATCAACCAGTATACCGGCTGTTAATCCAGTTTTTGAATTTAAATTTTCACTTACACCGCCTGCTTTGGATTGGTAATTGGCAAAAACGGTTCCTGCAGTAAAACCAACCCTTGTGCTTTGGGCATGGCCTGCAAAATAGCTGGCAGCAAATACTGCGGTGAGAAATAATAATTTTTTCATAATAAATGTTTTAGGATACTAAAATATTATAATAGAAACCTTATTCATTATTGAATTTTGCAATTGATACTTCTGAGTTGGTAGTTTTTGCAAATAAATGAACAGTTTAATAGATCACATGGTAATCAATTACAAAACAGCTGATGATTATCAAGAAAGCACCTATACTGAAAAGAAATGACTCTTCTGTAGCATAATAAAGGATAAATAAAATAAGTAAGTTTAAAGAGAGCAATCAATGGGATTATTTGTTTTTGTCTATCATCTGTATAAGTTGCTTTCTTTTAAATTATCCGGATACCAAGTCTAACTCCTTTTTTATTTAACCAGGAAGGCCAACTACAAACTTATTTATGAACTGGAACAAAGAGTTACTAATTTTAGTTAGTGGAAAAGGATTTTTCCTTATATCTATTATCAGCCATAGTCCGGGGTACAAAAAAAGTCACTATGCAGAACAGGGGTTTTATTTTTCTCCTTTATTTGCTTTTAGATTTCATAGGGAGCTTTTCTCAAAGTAACCTTAAGATATTTTATCCTGTTAACAACCAGGTTTTACAGCAGTATAATATCAGAAGTTTGACAACTGACCGTGATGGAAAACTATGGTTGAGCACGGACAATGGTTTACTATCTTATGATGGTAATGATGTAAAGATTTTCAAACACGACGATAATGATCCTTCATCTTTAAGTTCTGATAATGTTTCAAAGACATACCCTGATTTGAAAGGCAATCTTTATGTAATAAATGATCTGCATGAAAAGAACCTAAGCTTAATGGATGGTAAAACAGGAAAATTCACTGTATTGAATGTAGCACTTAAACTCAATGATATTAGAATGATGGCAACCCCCTTTGCGTTTTCAGATTTATTTATTGATGATGACGGATCAATGTGGATAGCCGCTTATTATATCGGGCTTATACATTACAATACGATAACGACCCGAACAGATTCATACTATATGAACGAAGAATATTCCGGCAAAAATACTGTCTATACAGTTAAAAAAGACCTTAGTAATAAACAGGTATTATGGCTGGGAACACAGGATGGAATATATTCTTTTAATAAAAAGACAAAAGAATTTGTACGAAATTTCAGGTGCGCAAACCCGGCTGATTCATCCGGCGCTGACTTGCAGGTAATGAATATAGATGTTTGCAACTCTGATTCTATCTGGTTCTCAGTGCCCGGAAAAGGCATCGGCTGTTACAATATCAAATCCGGTTATTATACTTTATACCCGGTGTTAAACAAAAAACAGAAAGATAACGAGGCTTCAGGAATAATTCAAATTCAGCGTAAAGACAAAAATGAATATTTCGTTTCAACAAAGTATTCATTGCCGGGGGTATTTAACATACACACTCACCAATATCACTTCACAGCAGTTACATCGCAAGATTTGCCCTCTGTCTTATTAAATTATTTTTTAGTTGACAGTACAGGAATTAACTGGTGCATATTGCATAACAGACTGTTTCAGGCTCATTCAATGCAAAATAAATTTGCAACAATCCGAATGAACTCTGATCCGGATAAGACTGTGGGTGAAAACAATTTTAAAAATATTGTGTGGAGTGAAAAAGACAAACTCTACTATGCTGCTTTTCAAAAAAGCCAAAAGATATTCGTTTTAGATTCAGCTTTCCAAATAGTAAAGACAATTCCGGTTATTTATACTAAAAAGAAAGGAACAGCAGGCGTCACTGAAATATATGATCTTGCGTTAGATAAAAAAGAGAGGCTCTGGGTATGCGGCTCCACACTTTTTGTCTATGATCATGTTTCTCAAAAAATTATCCCCTCCAGCGAAATATACCCGCAATTGCAATTTAAAGATTTGCCATTTCAGAATCTTGTCATGAGAGGTGATAATATATACCTGCAACCCTCAACAATTTCAAGCAGGGCAATATACCGCATTAATATAAATTCTCTTGCACCCGATTCAATCATTTTGCCGGATGAAATAGCAAAGGACAAAATTTATGAATACCAGCCCGTGAGACTTCTTGATTATTTAGCAATAGATAAAGAAGGGATAAATGCCTATTTCGGGTATAGCCGGTATTCTGTTCTGGGTTATAGTGATTGCTTCCTGCAATTTAACCTTGAAACAAAAAAAATGAGAAAGGTGAAGTTATTAAAGGAAGTCGAGCATAACGAATCTTCCAATCTTTTTAAATATGCCCTGGATGATAGTGATAGAATCTGGGTTGAAACATCCAACAGTGTTGTGATATATGAACCCGAAAAGTTGCATGAAAAGGGCAATATAACCCCCGAAGCAGAGCACTACGGTATCCAAATGCTGAATATTCCTGGTACAGGAGTTATGTGCAGATTAAGTTCAAAAGGAATCATGCTCTATGATTACAGAAATAACAAGCAAATTCACTTAACGCTAAATGATGGAATGGTCTCCTATCTCAATTCAGCAATAACATTTACCAATAATTATTTGTTTACGGGAGCTTCTGATTATATTCAATACATACCACTTAGTTTTATAAACGGTAAACAGGCAACAAGAAAATGCTATGTTTCTTCCATATTACTCTTCAATAGATCGTATCAAACAGATACTTTTCCACAGAGCCTGCAGCAGTTAAATATGCCTCACGATAAAAATTTTATTACACTGTCCTTTTCTTCTGTAGAATTTGAACAACCGGAGAGACTGGAATACCGGTATAGGATGGATGGTATAGACAAAGATTGGGTTTATGTAAATTACCTGAACCGTACCATATCATACAATGATCTGAAACCGGGCACTTACACTTTTCATGCAGAGGTAAAAAATAATGACGGGAAATGGAGTACTGATAATGCGAGACTTTCTATTCATATTATTGCTGCATGGTGGCAGACATTTGCGTTTAAAATTTTTGTTGCAATGACTGCGGGCTTGCTCATTTTCTTATTAGTATTATGGCGAATCAGATCAGTCCGCAGGCAGGAGCAATTGAAAGGGAGCTATGAAAAAGAACTGCTTGAGCTGGAAGCCAAGGCCCTGCGGGCACAAATGAACCCGCATTTTATTTTCAACTGCATGAACTCAATAAAATCTTTAATACAGGAAAATGAGAAAAGTAAAGCCGTTGTTTACCTTACCACTTTTTCAAAATTGATCCGTACGATATTTCAGAATTCTGATAAAAGAGAAATTACCCTCAATGATGAGATTGAAACCTGCCGTTTATATTTAGAGCTTGAAAGTATGCGGTTTGGAAATAAATTCAATTATGCAATTAATATTGATGAAACTTTAGACATGGGATATATTATGGTTCCCGCACTTATTATCCAGCCTTTTATTGAAAATGCCATCTGGCATGGTATCATGCACAAAGAAGACAATGGCATAGTAACTGTAAGCGTTGAAGTAAAAGACAATGTTTTGCGCTGTATCATTGATGATAATGGCATCGGCAGGGAAATGTCGAAGCAGAATAAATTTAAGGGGCAGCCATCCACGCATCAGTCAAAAGGTGTGCATTTAACCCAGGCACGTTTAAACCTTGATAATTTATTAAACGAACGTAATGGAGATATGCAGGTCTTAGATAAAAAAGATGAACACGGAATTTCTTTGGGCACAACGGTAATATTAA
This sequence comes from Sphingobacteriales bacterium, assembly GCA_023251235.1. Taxonomy (GTDB): domain Bacteria; phylum Bacteroidota; class Bacteroidia; order Chitinophagales; family Chitinophagaceae; genus VBAS01. Next base: position 9,463 of record JAHEZE010000087.1, read on the forward strand.
GTTTCAATCAATACTAGACAGATGACATTAATCATTCAGATAAACGATCCAGTAATCTCCAATTCCTCTTGAGGAATCTGTTTTATCGCCCGATACACCTGAATCCGATTGCCCTGCAAGAACAAAGTGATTCCTGGCAATTTCTACTACACCGACAAGATTTTCATAAGAAGACCCGCCAATTGTTTTGTCCCACTCCTTCTTTCCTGTTTTGCTAAACTTTATGATCCAATAATCGTAATCACCTTTACAGGGTTCTGTTTTATCTCCGGATATTCCTGAAATTGATTTCCCGCATAAAATATAACCCCCATCAAGTGTTAACAAAATGCCATCTAATGCAGGATAATCTTCATCATTACCGCCAATCGTTTTATCCCAGATTTTTTTTCCGGAGCTATCGATCTCTACCACCCAGATATCAGTACCACCTTTAGAATTGTCGCTCTTTTCTCCGCTTTTATTTGAGCTGGAAAACCCCACCATTAAAAAATTTCCATCATTCGTTTTTTTTATAGCTAATGCCATATCATCATTATCACCTCCGATGGTTTTGTCCCACATCTTATTTCCATTTTTATCCAGTTTTAGCACCCAAAAATCTGCCCGCTTACCCCTGTTGCTTTCTGACTTTTCTCCTGAAATATCAGAAGCAGAATTTCCGCATACAAGAACTCCGCCGTCGCTTGTTGATTGCAAACCTCCGGTAAATTCCCATTTATTACCGCCAAGTGTTTTCTGCCATTCTATTTTTCCTTTGTTGTTGAGTTTTATTATCCACATATCGGCGTCACCGCGGCAAGTATCTGTTTTATCACCGGACAGGCCAGAATTAGTTGCTCCCCCAATGAAATACCCGCCGTCTTCAGCAATACTTGCAACACCGCAAACATCACTGTTGCTGGCGCCAATAGTTTTGTCCCATTGAATATTTCCGAGGCTGTCGAGTTTTACAATCCATATATCAGCACTGCCACGGGAACTTTCCGTTTTATCACCCGAGATGTCAGAAGTGGTATTGCCATTAATTAAACATCCTCCATCATTAGTTGATAAAATTAAGCCGGAAAATTCGCCTTGTAAACCACCAAGACATTTTTGCCAAAGCAATTGATTATCCTTGTTAAATTTTATTATCCAAAAATCACTATAAATAACGCCATGATTTTTAATAATTTTTTCTCCTGAGCTGTCTGTATATGACCAACCAGCAATTATATAACCTCCATCTTTTGTTACACATATTGATGTTAAAATATCTTCATTATCACCGCCTAAAGTTTTTTGTCCTACAATGGTTGGTGAATGGCAGGAAATAGCCGCTATAACAGTAACAAGTCCTATTAAGCAAACTTTGTTCATGATGCATTAGCCGAATAAAAAAGAAATAAATCAGTTATAAGGTAAGAAAAATTTTGCTTAATGAACATATTATTAAATCACATATCTAAATTATAAACTCAACTTTACTTTCTGCCAAATAAAGAAATGAACTGCCAAAAAGAGTCCTTAATTTTAAAGAAACGAATTTTTCATACTCCAATGATCAGGGCAATTATTATAGATGATGAGGAACATTGTATAAAAGCATTGATAAGAGACCTGGAAGAAAACTGCAGTAATGTGGAAGTGATCGATACTTGCTTTTCTGCCAAAGAAGGTATTCTTGCCATAAAGAGACTAAAGCCGCAGCTTATTTTCCTGGATGTGGAAATGCCATGGATGAACGGACTTGAAATGCTTGAAATGATTGACCAGATTGATTTCTGTATTATTTTCACAACAGCCTATGATCAATTTGCTGCCAAGGCTTTTCGCCTCAGCGCTATTGATTATTTACTAAAACCAGTCGATGTAAATGATCTGAAAGAAGCAGTGAAAAAGGCGTCCGAAAAAATTGTACAAAAAGCAGGTGGGGCCAATATTGATAATTTACTACATAATATCAATAACCCCGAAGCCAAACAGCGGATCGCCTTTGCAGGAAGAGAAGGATATGAATTTGTTGAAATCGGTAATATCATATATGCACACGCAGAAGGCGCCTATACACATGTATTTCTTAAGGAAAAACGAAAGCTTGTTATTTCAAAAATATTAAGTGACATTGAGGAAATGCTTCCTCCTTCACAGTTCCTGCGAATTCATCATTCAACAGTTGTTAACCTTAATCATGTTACCCACTTCATCAAATCCGACGGTGGCTATGTCGTGCTTGATACAGGGGAAAAGCTTGCAGTTTCAAAATCGAAAAAGGAAAGCTTAATGGGGAGATTAGGGTTAAAATAAAAACATAATAAAATGAGAAGCGCTTTTATTTTGATGGTCTCTTTATTTATTCTTAGCAAAATATCTGTTGCAAAGACTGCTTTCAAAAAAGAAATTGATTCCACTTCATCAAAAATTCTTATCATTAATTCTTTCGATGCCCAATCGATGAAGGCAAGAAAGAATAAGAAAGAATTATTTGGAGAGTTAGCCGATAGAATTAAATACACACTGCAAAATGAGCTGATAACAAAAAATAATATCGAAGCAAAAATCATTCCTGAATTAATTGCCAATGCTTCGGAGAACGATAGCGTTTATATTGATCTTATCAATAAACATGCGGCATCAAAAGCTATTGTAATAAAAAATCTAAATGCCTATTTTGAACAAACCGGGGTGGAGGTAACAAAAGAAGCTAATGGTAAAAAGAGAGTTGCGTCATACGATATCCACGCCGATGTTACCTATTTACTTCTTAATGATTCTGCAAGGGTCAAAGAATCAGAAGTTAGTGTATGGGAGTTTTTTACCGAGAGAAGTGTTGTAAGCGGCTTTCTGGCGGCTGGCCCTGATATTGTAGGGAAAAGCAAACATGCATTTAAAATCATTGAGAAAAATGCGGTGCAGTACAGAAGAGAGATCCAATCGTATTTAACGAATGATTAAGCGGCACACAACAATACCTGCCAAGCCTCTAATACTTTTCCTTCATCCAATAACTTTTTTGCATACAGATGTAATTCTTTTTCCATTTCATCAGGATCCACACTGTAGTACTGGATAATGTTTTTCAGATGTGGGTCATCAAAAGAGGGCTCAATCACAGGCAGTTCTTTTACATTAGCCAATTGCCCAAGATTATTACCGCTAAGAATTTTACTGTTCCTGATTGATTCAGGCAAAGCATCAATACCGATGCCTAATTCGGTATTGGGTTTTTGTACATGAAAAAGGTTTGTTTCATCCACTTTGCAATACCAGTCAGCGCCAAGCCTGGCAATATGATGTAGTTTTCTTTGATCCATTTTTCTATTTTCATCAAGCAGACCGTCATCAATATGCATTCGCAGTACTTCACAAATAACAAGATTACCGGCGCCACCTTCCGATCCCAGCGGTTTTATTTCAATCACTTTGCACTCCAGTTTTACTTTGCTTTCTTTTACCATCGGTGGTTTTACTAACGTTGCCGGTTCTTCAGTAAAACCTGCTTTGGCAAATTCATTCACCTCTCTCGGAAATTCACAGCTTGATAGTGATACCTGGTGCACCATTTCATAGGTGACAATATTGATCACCACTTCCGGCACTTCCATTACATTCTCCAACGTGTGCTTGGTTGTATTGTCTCTTATTCTTCTTGCAGGTGAAAAAATTACGATCGGAGGATGAGACGAAAACAAATTAAAAAAACTGAATGGGCTCAGGTTTACATTTCCTGCTTTATCAATGGTACTTGCAAAGCAAACAGGGCGGGGTGCTACTACATGCTGGAGGTAGTATTGTTTTTCGGAGGTTGTTAAGTCTTTTAAATCGAGGATCATCTTATTTTGGTTACGGGTTATGGGTTAAGAGTTACGGGGCTTTTTTGCAGCATTGATCCCTGTTTTTACTTTTTTCATTAGTTCTCCAATTTGGTTTCCCAATATTTTTG
>JAHEZE010000088.1 GCA_023251235.1 Sphingobacteriales bacterium
CTGCCTGTTTTAAATCGTTGAAACGGGTGTAGGTGAGATCAAAAACTTTTGCAAAGCGTAGTAGAATATCAAAATGTTCATCTGACAGGGACTCAAGACTGGCAACATTTATACCTCCGAAATTATTAAAGGATGCAGATAACAATACCTGTTCAGGCGCCTGCATACCATTTTTTACAACATCAGGAAGATTTTTCAGTTCCGTTTCATTAAAAAGAATTTCATCCCATTTTATTTTATCCTGTCCTTTGAGATCATAAACAAATTTTACATTTTGATTCTTCCACTCCTGTACAAATGTGAGATAAGCAGGATGCTCATGGTATTTTATATAAAAACTCATGGGGTTGGATGGCTCTTCAGAATTAGCCATCCACCATCTTGCAGCATTTGTTGTTGGTTCAAACACCCAGATAATGCAACGGGTTAGTACAAGATCAAGCTTTGTTAATTCAGTAAATACAGTCCCGATAAGTTCATTTAATTCTTCAGAAGTTTGCATCGCCATTGCTCTTGCCCTCACTCTTTCCAGTCCTAATTCAATCTGTGCTTCTCTTGCCTGTGCTTCGGCTTTTTGCAGATCCAGGAAGCGGGTATAAGTTTGTTCGAAAACTTTAGCGAAGCGTTTGAAAATATCATGAGCTTCGGGAACTGGCTTATAGGTAATGAACATGAGATAGCCCTGTGAAAAAAAAGCACAATGCATAATTTGAAAGTCGGGCAAAGAAAAACCTTCAGGAGAATCTCTTTCTACATATTCTTTAAAAATAGGAATAGAATTCAAGTACTTGTAATGGGCTATCAATTCCTCGCCTGCCTGTTCTTTCACAAATAAAGATTCGCCTCTTTGTGCAGCATCATGAATATGGAGAAATATATCTTCAGAACTTGATGTTTTGAATGGTGGCGGAAGATTATCTGTTATGATATTGGACATCCAGGCGGTAGCAGCTTTTCTGTCATCGTCCCAAATATTAAAACCAGAGCCAAACTGCGGTACGCCCAATGTCTGTATCTGTTGTACCATTATACTGGCGGCATTCTGCAATTCATCACTTCTTTGCATCGCCATAGTTCTTGCACGAACTCTTTCTAATGCTAATTGAATTTGTGATTCTCTTGCCTGCGCTTCTGCTTTTTCTAAATCCTTGAAACGAGTATAGGTTTGCTCGAAGACTTTACCAAAGCGAATGAGTGTGGCATTGTCTGCATCGGAGAAAGAGAGGCCAGAAAAATTCAGTATATAGAGAATTACATTCTTCAAAACAACATGAGACGTTTCATAACCCGGAGCACTGTAAACCGCCTCTTTCAGTTCCTGTGGAATAGGTATGTATTTTGAAATATGATCAAAAAATCCATCCCTCTCTTCGGATGTGAGGCTGGAAGTATAAAAATCAAGACCTTTTTCTTTTGCTTCCTTATAACGATTGAATTGGGGATGATCAAAGTATGGAATATGTACTTTGTAGGGGAATGCCGAGGTAGCATCAGCAAGCCAGAAGTTAAAGTCATCACTTGTCATATAATCCATGGCAAAACCTGCTCCATCAATCGGGATATTCAATTGCAAGAATTGTTCATAAATCATCTGGATCACTTCACGAAGCTCCTCGCTTTTCTGCATACCCATAGTGCGACTTCTTACCCTTTCCAACGCTGCTTCAATCTGTGCTTCTCTTGCCTGTGCTTCTGCTTTTTGCAGATCGAGGAAACGGGTGTATGTCTGTTCGAAAACTTTAGCAAAGCGTTTAAATATATCCCACATTTCCGGACATGGTTCGTAAGTAATGAACATCAGGTAACCCTGTGAAAAAAATGCACAATGTGTTATTTGAAATGTTGGCATTTGAAATCCCAGGCTTTCAACTCCGTCAAAATGTTTTTTAGCCTGGGGAAGATTAAACAGGTACTCGTATGTTTCTTCCAGTTCCTCACCACTTGATTCCATTACAAAGAAATCTGCACCACTTTGCCTGGCTTCATAAATCTGTTTAAAAAAAGGATCTTCTGTATAGGGCACTGTGAAGGGAACACCCATGCTTCCATCCGGATTAGACATCCATGCTACAGCAGAAATTTCATTTGCGTTCCAGATATCAAAACCACTTGACCACTGCCTGGTACCTAACTCTGCTATTTGTTTAAATAATAATGAGGCAGCATCTCTTAATTCCTCACTATGCTGCATGGCCATTGTTCTTGCACGAACTCTTTCCAATGCCAATTCAATTTCGGCTTCTCTTGCCTGCGCTTCTGCTTTTTGCAGATCAAGAAAACGGGTATAGGTTTGTTCGAATACCTTGGCAAAGCGTTTGAAAATATCATGTGCTTCAGGACAGGGTTTCTCCGTAATAAACAGAATGAAGCCAGTTGAAAAATAAGCCGCATGGAAAATGTTAAAGGTCGGGAAGGAAAATCCAGCGGCAACTACTTTTCCAAATTCTTCATTCACACCAGGAAGTGAATTCATATACTTAAGATGATTCTCCAATATCCTTCCTCCCATTTCTTCCACATAAAGCAATTCGCCTTTTTTTGCAGCGTCACTAATATTTATCATCAGAGAGTCTTCCGTAGCCGGTATTTTAAAGGGCTCCAGCATAATATCCTTGAGGGCGGTCCATGCCGTAACCGCTTTCCAGTCGTTATCCCATGGTTGAAATGAAGTGCTCCATAATTGTACGCCTAATTCTTTTACCTGAGTAGATAATAATAAGGCGGCATCAGGCAATTCATCACTTTTTTGCATTGCCATCGTTCTTGCACGAACTCTTTCTAATGCCAATTCAATCTGTGCTTCTCTTGCCTGTGCTTCGGCTTTTTTGAGATCCAGGAATCTATGATAGGCAAGATCAAAAACTTTGGCGGCTCTTTTTTGTAAATGGATAGTCTCTTCAGATGGTTGCTGTGAAGCAACCATTAATAATGCGCCACCGGAAAATTTGGAAAAATGATAATAGCGTTTTTCTTTTATGCTATTATTTTTTTTCATAGCATAAAAAACATCAGGGGCGATTTTGAAAAGTACATTATACCATTCTTTTTGTTTTACCCCGCTTACATCAATTGTATAGTCATTTGAATTGCTGTAAAACTTTGTCATCATCTCCTGTACTATTGCACAGGATTTTTTGGGAATAGCCATATGGCCGTATGATATTTTGCTTTTTGTATCAGTGCCCAGCCTGAATGCCCGCCATGAAAGAATATTTTCGGGGTTTTCTTCATATAAATGCACGGCTGATGTTTCTAATTCAGGCTGGCCCAGCAATCCCATTTGTTCCCGCAATACTTTTGCAACATCAATCAATTCTTCAGAGTTATGCATTGCTAATGCCCTTGCCCTGATTCTTTCCAGCGCAGCTTCAATCTGTGCTTCTCTTGCCTGTGCTTCGGCAAGGGCTATATCTGCATAACGCTGATAAGAAAGATTAAAAACATTTCTGAAACGCTCCAGAATTTCTATCTGTTCATTTGTTATAGATTGCCAGCTGGAAACACTCAGCGCACCGAGGCCGATGGAATAGGAATAATAATAAACTGTTTTGGTACGGCTCATTCCGGGGTCATATTTATAACCCAGTTCTTTCCGGTATTTGTTCCAGTCCTTCATTTGCTTTTCGGGGATAGATACAGGGACAAATGCATTGTCTGCTTTATTCAGATCCTTCACCCATTTTTGTACGATGGGATTGGTGGTGTAGTCTATTTCTATCACTTCGTCATTGCCGTAGTCGGAAAAATGGTAACTGGTAACTGATTTGTTTTCGTGATGATTTATGACGATCTCGGTGTTTCTGAGATGGGTATAACCCAGTGACTTCAATTCAGTAAAAATGGTTTTGCTGATGGCTGAAAGATCACCGGGTTTGTGCATGGCCATAGCAACTGCCCTCACCCGTTCTAAAGCAGTTTCAATTCTTGCTTCTATTGCCTGTGCTTCTGCTTTTTGTAAATCGAGGAAACGACGATAAGTCATTTCAAAAACTTTTGCAAAACGCACTACCATTTCCTGTTGCTCTGTTGTAAGCAATACTGCACCGACTATTAATAGATAACCTTGTTTGAAATTGAAAGTATGTATCACCAACCGCTCCGGCGAGATAGCCAGTAACTGGGCTTTTGAAATCGGAAAATTAATACTCTTCTCAGCAATCCATGTCTGGTGTATGATAGTTTCCTGCGGATCCAGTTGTAACACAAGCACTGGCTCCTGTTTCTTCCAGCTTGCAGTAATTGACCGCATTACTTTTGTTTCCGTTTGAGATATGCCAACGGGTAGCGGCATTATTTTACCGTTGGCTGGGTTTACACCATAGTTCCATCCCATTTTTTCATCTTCATCTATCAATACATAACCTGATGTAAGTTTTTCAATACCCAATTTTGATAGCTCATGATATAATAATGCTCCTGCTTCAAGCAACTCATCACTTTTGTGCATGGCCATCGCCCTGCTTCTTACTCTTTCTAATCCTGCTTCAATCTTTGCTTCTCTTGCCTGCGCTTCTGCTTTCTTCAGATCATTAAAACGTGTGTAGCTGGTATCAAATACTTTTCCGAACCGGTGAAGGATATCAAACTTTTCATCTGTCAATGCTTCGGTCTCTACTATTTCCAGGGCGCCAAAATTGTTAAAGGATGCGGAGAATACAATCTGTTTGGGTATCGTGAGGGCATTCCGCAACTCCTTCGGCAGGTTTGGTATTTCTTTTAAGAAAGCTTTTTCAAAATTTTTCTTTTCACTACCCATGAGTGTATAAACCCATTTGGGGTCTTTTGTTTTCCAGGCATGGGTAATGGATTTGAAAAACGGATTATAAAATGGCTGAATCCGGAACGGATGTACCGGTTTGTTCATTCCGGCGCTGGCAATCCAGAGTGTATCATTTGCCTGTTCATGTATCCAGATTATGCAACTTGTTAAAGAAAAATTCAGTTGTGTTAGCTCCTTAAATACAGTGGCCACCAGTTCGGCCAGTTCTTCAGAGTGCTGCATCGACATAGCCCTTGCTCTTACTCTTTCCAGTGCAACTTCAATCTTTGCTTCCTTTGCCTGTGCTTCGGCTTGTTCAATATCTAAATATCTCCGGTAGGCTAATTCAAATACATTGAGAAAGCGTTTGAATAAATTTTCTTTTTCTGCTGCTAAGGAAGAATAGGTTGAGATACCTAAAGCCACCGGGCCGAGAGAATACCAGTAATAACTGAGTGAAGACGCTGTGTACAGGTATTTATCAATAAAAACATTTGTCTTTTTTTGATAAGCTATCCAGTCTTTTAATTTTTTTCCTCCCTTGATGTGTGTAATATAAAATTTCCCTTTTCCTTTCAGCATTTGGGCAGCAAAATCCAGGGCAACCTTATGATCGGTATAAATTGTGTCGGTAATAAAGGTCTTATTGTGTTTTGCATAGTATTGATAGTTCATGTAAGTACCCCGCTGCTCATAAAAAATTGCTGTCTGTATATTACGGATCTCTTTTACGCCAAGTTTTTTTAATTGCTGTGAAATGGTTTTGCAAATCTTCAGCATGTCAGCCGGTTCTTTCATGCTCATTGCAATAGTCCGGACTCTTTCCAGCGCAGCTTCTATTTCCAGTTCCCGGTTTTTATTTTCCAGTTCAATGGTGCGGCGTTTTACGGCATCGCGGAGTTGAAGATTCTCTGCGGCAATTTTTTCTAACGCAATGTTTTCACCTTCCGTGGTTTTTGTATCCGGTATGGAAGAATGCTGATGAATTATTTTCCACTTTCCTTTCTGTTCCTGCATCAGGGTGGAAGCTCTGAACCTGGAATAGAAAATCCATTCTCCACCAGCCAAAGCATACAGGTCTGTCAATTCATTGATAAGAACATTTTCTTCAAGAACCTCCATCTTAATAATCCTGTTACGCATTTCCACTTTGCCTGCCACCTGGTCAATAGTGTCATGCAGAAATTTGACAGCATCTTTTTTATTAAAAAAGACTTCGCTTTCAGCGCTGCCTACCTGTGTGTATTTGGCATCAAGCAGCGGAGTCATACGTAATACATCGCCTTTCAAATAATTATCCCAATAGGCATTGTATACCCTAAGGAGTTCCGCTTCTTTTTTCTTTGTAAGTTTTCTTTTCATTTTTAAAATATAGAATGCAGAATTTAAAATTCAGTTTGACGCATTAATCTTTTTTAAGCCAATAACCCGGACCGTCTTTTTAAAAGCAGGTTCAATCTTCCTTCAACCCTTTTATCACTACATTTCCTGTTCCGTATTTATCACATGGGTAAGCAAAATCTTTTTGCCATGCTTTCGTATTATTTAAGGTAGCATAAAATTCATCAAGATATTGAATGGTTGATTTTAAATACTTCGCATCAAGTAAAGAGCAACCGGTATATAATTTATAAATTTCATTTTTCAGATCATTGAACTTTGCAATAATATCATTAAACACCGATAAATTGTTTACGCAATATCCGCGGTAGCGGCGCTGGCGTACAGAATTCATTTGCAAGGCTTCTTCCGGCAGTGCATAAGGGGCATTTACAATTCCGGCATGGTCAAAGTCATAAGGTATGGGGATAACAACTTTGATTGAATCGGGAACCGCCAGTTTAATATTTTGCTGGTATTGAACCGACCAGTCTGTATTGCCAATCAGGTATTGAAAAACTGCCATGGATAAAAATTCTTTTTTTTGCAGTTGCTCAGGTTGTAATTTTTTTTCAATAGTTACTGCATTATTTCTTTTAGCCATTTGCTTTTCATCTTCCAGGAGTATTCCGTAAAAAGGAGTAACTGGTTTTTTATTTCCCGGATCTTCCAGTTTTACTTTTACTAACCGGGCCCGGAGACTCAGAGGAGTAACCAGGTTATATAATTTATACACCAGCCATTCGCGGATCACATATTCTTCGCCTGCACAGGGCATCACCAGCTTTAGTTTTTTCTGATCCCTGAACAAGGAAGAAGATTGTTTCCCGTTTTGGGGAAACTGGATCATTAATGGGGGATAGGTGCAATTTTCTTTCATTCTCCTGAAATGCCCTCTTGTCTTTACCATAACAGGCAATAACATTTCAGTACTATCGTCTGCGGAATAAGAAAGGTTAAGAGAAAAATCTTTAGGATCACCGGTCCTGTTATTTAATAATTCCTTTAATTTCCCTCTTAGAGTTATGTTTAATATTTCGCCGGAATCAAATAAGCCATTTTCAGAAGATGATTTTGGAGATAGGGGAGGGGATGACTCCGTTTGCGCCCAGCCAGTGAACGATGACATGAACAAAATAAAAATCGAAATGAAATTCAAACGATATTTCATGATTGTATGAATTGAAAATTGATTTAAAGAAATTGTTTGTCTTTTAATCATCCTGGATTTTTTTTAAGTTCTTATACAGGCAATTGAATAATAAATGTAGTCCCTTCACCTTCTTTCCCCGCCTTCGATAAATCTTCGGCGGACAGGGTCTCCACTTTTATTTCACCACCATGTGCTTTGATAATATCATAGCTTAATGATAAACCTAATCCGGTTCCCTGCCCTGTTGGTTTAGTAGTAAAGAAGGGATGAAAAATTTTATCCAAAACTTTTTGTGGAATGCCATTGCCATTATCTTTTACACTGATTTCAACCTTCCCATTTAATTTTTTTGTACTAACTGAAACTGTTGGTTCGTATCCGGGAATATTTAGTTTCTTCTTTTCTGTTACAACATAAAATGCATTCGTCAGTAAATTCAATATCACTCTTCCGATATCCTGGGTCACCACATTGATTTTTTCAAGTGATTTATCAAAATCAGTTTTCATGGTAGCATTGAAGGATTTGTCCTTTGCCCTAAGACCATGATAACTCAATCTTAGATATTCATCACACAATGCATTTATATCCGTCAGTTCTTTTTTACCACTGCTGCTGCGGCTATGCTGCAGCATGCCCTTTACAATAGCATCGGCTCTTTTACCGTGATGCAGAATTTTTTCTTCATTGTCTATTACATCTTTTGCAAGGATCTTTGCTTCCTCCATATTTCCTAAATCAATTTCTTCGCTCATCTCCACCAGCAATTCCTTGTTCACTTCCGAAAAATTATTCACAAAGTTTAACGGGTTTTGAATTTCATGAGCAATGCCGGCGGTGAGTTCACCAAGGCTTGCCATTTTTTCGGATTGTATCAATTGCTCCTGTGTTAACTTAAGTGTGTTCAAAGCGCTTTGAAGTGACTCGAACGATTGTGCGTTATATAAAGCGGCAGAGGTATAGGAGGCAAGAGTTTTTAAAATGTTTAAATGATAAGGGGTGTAAGCATTTTTTTGATATGACTGAACAGATATAAGCCCAATTACTGTATCCTTAACCATAAGAGGGAGATAGATCAATGAATGAGGATTTTCAGGTAAAGTGCCGTCTTCCATTTCTGCCGAGCTGAGAATCGTCATATCGATATCAGGCAGGTACCGGGAGTATTCACTATGGATATCATTTATGAAAACTTCTTTTTTGTTTTCAATACACCAGACCGGGAACTGATTTTTATTCTCCATGGTTCGTTGATATGGTTGGTACCGTTTTCCTTTTTCCATTGACATCCGGTACTCAATAAAATTTTCATTCGGGTTAAAAATACCAATGCCAAATACAGTAGCATCCATCATCTCATTCACATTTGTGTAAACTGTATTCAGGATTGTATCGAGATTCAGCGTAGAGGTAATATCCTGGCCGATTTTACTTAAGACCGATATACTGTTATATGACTCTTCCAGCTCTTTGGTTTTCATTTCCAGCTCAGCATTCTTTTCCTTCATCACAACATTGGTCAGGCGGTTGATCTCTGTTTCCTGTTTCAGCTTTTCCATTTCATATTGCATGCTCAGGTACTTCTGTTTGGTTTCCTGTTCTTCTTTAAAAACCTCTGATTTGTATTTATGGAAAAGTTTGTAATGATGTACAAACAATTCGAAATTTTTTGAGGATTGATATAACTCAGAAAAAGCTTCATGGGCTTCATAGATCACGGCTTTTGCTTTGATGCTTTCCCCTACATTCAAAGACTCCTGCAGGTATTTTACGGCATCCTCAAACTTATTTTGTTTAAGAAATATTTTACCGATATGCAATAAGGAATTAGCCATCCCTACTTTATAGCCAATTCCATTATGTATTTCAATACTTCTTAAAAAATGTTCTTTAGCTTCTTCCGTCTTATTTTGTTTTACCAGTATTTCACCGATTCCAAACAGGGCATAGCCAAGATTTCTTTTTTCATTTTTCTGTTCACTTAGATGCTGGCATTCTATGTATGTATCATACGCTTTATCAATCTGCCCGTCATTCAGGTACGCTACTGCTATACTGTCAAGAATAGAAGATTCAAGACTGAAATTTTGTAGTTCCCTGCAAAGCGTCAATGCCTTTTGCAGAAATTCAAGACCTTTCTTATTATCTCCCAATACACCATAAATATACCCGGCGCCATTATAAGCATAAGTCACAGCTTCTTTGTTTCCAATTTCTTCTCCATGTTGTAAACCTTTTAAAAAACAATCAAGTCCTTTGTCATAATCACCCATATAATAATAAATGGCTCCGGTTGAAACATAGGCTTGTGCTTCTCCACTTTTGTCACCCAGCTCAATAAACATATCCAGCGCCTGCATAGAAAGCGATAAAGCCGTTTCCAGGTTGGAGAGGTAGCGGTTGCTGACTCCCATATTCCGGGTAGCATAAGCAAGCCCTTTCGGATAATTATTTTGTTCAGATAAATCTTTGGCCTGTTTGCTTAACTCAAGCCCCTGTTGGGGTTGTGTGACATGTATTTTCCATGCTTCCTGGTTCAGTTCATCAATTCTGCTGATGATTTCAGCCGGTGCAGATTCAGGAATAGTAAGAAGTTGATCCATAAATATTTTTTTAGATTAATGGTAATTGAATAATAAATTCCGTTCCCGCCTGCGCCAAGGCTTCGGTGGGCAAGCCCTCTCTTTCCTTCCCCGCCTTCGATAAATCTTCGGCGGACTGGGTCTCCACTTTTATTTCACCACCGTGTGCTTTTATAATATCATAACTCAAACCCAATCCTGTTCCCTGCCCGGTTGGTTTGGTAGTAAAGAAGCCCGCCCGGATGACTCGGTCGGACAGGGGTTGAAAAATTATACTTTTCATTTCTTATTAAGTTTTTTATTTTCTTTTGCAGGCGGTAAAAAATTTTCTCCTGTAATTACTTTTCTTCCCGTTTTATTTTCCAGTGCAAGCCTTGCATCTTTGGCTATCCTGCCGCCTTTTTTTCCGGCCACGGCATTTTGTGTAATACCTTTTGCATTTTCTGTTTCAGCAATTTGCCTGGTGGAAAGTTCGGCTAATGCGGTAAAAATTAATTCTGCTTCACTCATGTGGTCTCGGAGATTTTGCGTTTTTAATCCTTTCAGGTCTTTGTGTTTCTTTACAGTCAAACCTGTCCACTCCTGGTGAATGATGTTTGTGAGAAATGCAAACTCGTCAGCTTTTTGTACACCGCTTTCTTTCCAGTAGTCAGTAAGTTTATTTCTTGTTTCCTGGCCCGTCATTCTTTGCTGAATCCACTTTTCGCTGCGGCCAAGTTTTTGCCAGTTCTCTCTTGCCCGGTCAAGGCTTTGTTCGGGATCGCTTATTTCCTGCATTCTTTCATAGCCTACTTTTGCCAGCCATTGTTTAAATGGTTCTGCTTTGGGAGATGGGATGGATTGAATAAGGCGGAGGAGTTGTTCAACATCGGCAACGTCGGTCATTCTCATTTTACCATCAGCAGCCTGCATTTTCAACCCGTGACAGTTCGTCACGGTTTCATTTCCTTCTTTCTTTAACCTCTCTTTCAGTTTTCTCCAATAGGCTAATGGGTCAATACTTTCTGTAAGAATGGCTACAATATCTGTAATTGAAAAATACCATTTCTGCTCTTCTTCATTCCATGCAGAACGAACCTGTTTGCTTTCAAATAATTTAATGTTACTCATGAAATATTATTTGGTAACTGAATAATAAATTCACTTCCTTCCCCCTCTTTAGTTTCCACTTTCAATTCGCCACCATGTGCTTTTACAATATCATAACTCAAAGACAATCCTAATCCCGTCCCTTGCCCTGTTGGCTTTGTAGTAAAGAAGGGTTGAAAAATTTTATCTAATGCTTTTTTTGGAATGCCGGTTCCATTATCCTTGACTTTAATCTCAATCTTATCCTTAACCTTTTTTGTACTCACTGTAACAACCGGTTCATAATTATCAGGCTGCTGTTTTTTTCTTTCTGTTACGGCATAAAACGCATTAGTAATCAAATTGAGAATAACACGGCCCACATCCTGCGGAATGATTTTTATTAAACCGATGCTATCATCATAATCTGTTTTCATGGCTGCATTAAAGGTTTTGTCCTTAGCTCTTAGGCCGTGATAGGCCAGGCGCAGGTATTCATCTGCTAAGGCATTAATGTCGGTGGGTTCTTTTATGCCACTGCTGCTACGGCTGTGTTGCAGCATTCCTTTTACAATATCACCGGCACGTTTACCATGATGATTTATTTTTTCTAAATTATGTTTTAAATCTTCTGCTATCTGTTTTGCGTCTTCTAAATTTCCTTTATCAATCTCTTCATTCATCTCATCTACCAGCTCTGTACTTACATCAGAAAAATTATTAACGAAGTTCAACGGATTTTGAATTTCATGTGCAATACCTGCGGTAAGCTCGCCAAGGCTTGCCATTTTTTCTGATTGGATAAGTTGAGCCTGTGTTGCTTTCAGTTCGTTTAATGTTTGAGTAAGTGTTTTGTTTGATTCTTCAATCACGGCAGATTTTTTTTGCAGGTCTTCGATGCTTTCTTCAAGCATCACAGATAGGGTATGCCTGTCTTTTTCTGTTCGTTCCAGTTTGAATTGCACAAGTGCCTGTGTTTTATCTGCATCCTTCACAGCTTTTATGAAAAACTCTTTTTCAGCAGCAGAAAGATTTTCTGCCTGTTGAATTTTATCTGCAATTGACTGGAGATGTGGATTCATTATGAAATTATTTTTCTTTTAAAATGGCCAACGAACAAGTCATATTGTGAAATTCATGGTTGCCGCCGGTGACCCTGCCTATTTCTCCATAGCAGAAAAAGCCCGCCATAGGAGCATTCCAGATTTCTTTTATCCCATTTATTTCATCACTTACATAGGGACCAAAGGAAAGCTGGCGGCCCGCACAGGAAAACATGATTAAGGCATCTGCTTCCGGCTGTTGATTTTTGTATTGGTTGTATTCCCGGATGGATGCATCAATAATATCCATACTTGGCAGTAAACACAACCTTATTTTTGATCCTTCGGGTAAACCTCCGGCAAAACCAATGGAACCATCCTCTTTGTTTACATACATAGGAGTACGCATCACAGGGTGTTTGTTTTCCCTTTGCAATTCAAACTGAAAATTTCCACTGATAGCAAGGGTGATTTCTCTTTTAATGTCACTTTTATTGATACCCGAATATCTTGCTATAAAATCGAAAGCCGGTTCATCATCTATGGTGTAAACAATGTTTCCTTTACTGTGTGTAACGGTTTTTGCATTTCCTGTAGGTTGCCAACCGCCAACGGCCAACCCACCAAGACTGATTTTATCTCCGTCAAGTATTAATACCAATAATCCATTATCAGTTAATTCATCGTTTGTAAATACAAAAGTTCTTTCCATCCTTAGAGCATCTGCTGCATTACCGCCGAAAATAGTGGCATCTTTACCTGCGAAGTTTTCTATTCCGGCAACAATTTCATCACCATCTGTATTTAAACCTCCTGATACTATTAAAAAGGAAGGGTTGAGAAATAGCCCTTTTGCTGTTTTCCCGATTTGCTCAGCAATGGAAATTTTTGAAGCCCCGGGTGCCTCTGATAATTGCAATTTGAAATAAGCAGGATTTATTTCCAATAATAGAATGGCAATGGCATTATCTTCTATATCACCATCAATAAACAAGCTACCCGAAGAAGCCCCGAAAATCTGAATATTTTTTTCTGATAAAATATTTCTCAACGCATCCAATTCGTCATCTGCAGAAATAAAAATAATAGCTAATGTTGGCTTGAAGCCATCACCCATGTTTGTTTCAAGTGCAGCATTAATTTCTGCCGCTGTTTTTCCTTTGATTGATTTTGCTTTCATAAATTTTTTATATGATTTTATTTTTCTTTCAATGCCACCCAACAGCAGGTGGTATTATGACATTCATTTTTGCCATTAGTGGCTCTTCCATATTCACCATAGGTAAAAAATCCCACCATCGGGGCATTGAAAATATTTTTT
>JAHEZE010000019.1 GCA_023251235.1 Sphingobacteriales bacterium
CAATTTGCATTTGCACAACCACAAACAATAAAAGCAATAACAATGGTAGGTGGTGGCGAACCCGGTGTTTTTGGTTTCGGCGCTGCTGCAAAAGATAGTCGTAAACTGGAAGCAAGTGACGACGGTATTAATTTTAAATTTATTTGCATCATTCCGCCCGGCGCTGTGTTACAGCAAACAATTGCAATCTCTGTTACTACTGCAAAATATTTTCGTGTTACTGTAAAAAATCCACCACCACCGGTAAACATAGGAGCCGCTTTTGGTATGGGCGACCTGGGATCACCAAAAGATGCCGGTGGTACTGAGATCGCAGAAATTGTTTTGCATACTGCTGATCGCATTAATATGTTTGAAGAAAAAGATGCTTTTGCACCAGTGGGAGATTTGAATAAAAAGATAACTGTAAATGCTCATGATGTTGTAGCTACCGCTGATATCATTGATCTTACTGACAAATTAAATACAGACGGTACATTGAATTGGAATGCTCCTGCAGGCAACCTGCCTACCGGACAGGCAGGTTGGAATATTGTTCGCTTTGGTTATTCACTTATGGGCATCAATAATCATCCGGCTTCACCTGAAGCAACAGGTTTGGAAGTGGATAAGCTGGATCCTGTTGCTATAAGAAAATATTTCACTAATTATTTGGATCAATATAAAAATGCAACAGGTGGATTAATGGGTAATAAAGGTGGTCTACAATATATTATTACTGATAGCTGGGAAGCCGGTGCACAAAACTGGACAGGCAATTTGCCGCAGGAATTTCAAAAACGTCGCGGCTATAGTATGATACCATGGATGCCTGTATTAACGGGTCATATAATAAAAAGTGCTGAAGCGAGTGAACAATTTTTATTTGATTTCAGGCATACATTAAGTGATCTTGTTTCAGAATATCATTATGACGGGTTAACAAAAATTCTAGCTGAACGAGGTATGAAGCGTTATTCCGAATCACATGAAGATGGAAGGGCACTGATTGCTGATGGTATGGAAGTGAAAAGAACTGCAGCAGTACCGATGTCCGCTTTATGGACACCCAATCCATTCATAAACCAGAATGATCAAACAAAGCATACAGTTGATATTCGTGAGTCAGCATCTGTTGCGCATATTTATGGTCAGAATCTTGTTGCGGCTGAATCGTTAACTGCTTTGGGTATTGGTGGTACTGCATGGGCTTACTCACCTGAAATTTTAAAACCAAGTGCAGATCTTGAATTAGCAAGCGGATTGAATCGTTATGTTATTCATACATCAGTTCATCAACCTGTCGATGATAAAATTCCGGGTTTGGGTCTCGGACCTTTTGGTCAGTGGTTTACCCGCCATGAAACCTGGGCAGAGCAGGCGAAAGCATGGACTGATTATTTAAGTCGCAGCTCTTATATGTTACAACAGGGAAAATTTGTTGCTGATATTGTTTACTATTATGGTGAAGACAATAACATTACTTCATTGTTTGGTAAAAAGCTACCCGCAATTCCTGAAGGATATAACTATGATTTTATAAATGCTGATGCATTAATAAATGTATTGTCTGTTAAAGATGGTAAACTGGTTACACCAAGCGGCATGAGTTACCGGGTACTGGTATTAGATAGTAATGCAACAAAAATGTCTTTACCTGTTTTGCGTAAAATAAGTAAGCTGGTAAAAGCAGGTGCAACAGTTACAGGTGTTAGGCCTGTAGCTACACCCAGTTTATCAGATGACAAAAATGAATTCAGCAAATTGGTAAATGAAATCTGGTTTTCATCCAATGCAAAAGTTACAGAAGGCAAATCATTAAACGAAGTGTTGAATACAATTAATGTTTCCCCTGATTTTAGTTACGATAAACCACATAGCAATACAAAGCTTCTGTATGTGCACCGCAAAACAGATGATCGTGATATTTATTGGGTGAATAGCAGAACAGGTAATGTGGAAGATATCGAACTGACATTCCGTGTCGCAGGGAAAGTCCCTGAATTATGGTTTGCAGAAACAGGTAAAACAGAGCCCTTGTCTTATAGTATTGCCAATGGTATTACAAAAGTTAAACTTCATATGGAGCCTAATGATGCATTGTTTGTCGTCTTCAAAGACAAGGCAACAAAAATTTCTGTTGAATTACCTCCTGTTAAAACAACAGAACTATCAACTATCAACGGTGCATGGGATGTAAGCTTCCAGAAAAACAGGGGAGCACCATCTTCTTCAGTATTTAATGAATTAACTTCTTACACAAATAATGCAGGTGCTGGTATAAAATATTTTTCCGGAACAGCAACATATACAAAAACAATCACCGCTTCTGCTGATTGGTTTACAAAAAATACAGAGTTGTGGTTAAACCTTGGTGATGTAAAAAATCTTGCAGAAGTAATTTTAAACGGTAAATCATTAGGCATTCTTTGGAAAAAACCTTTCCGTGCGAATGTGACAGGTGCATTAAAAGCTGGTGATAATAAGGTGGAAATTAAGGTAACCAACTTATGGGTAAATCGGTTGATCGGCGATGCGCAACCCGGTGTCACGAATAAGATCACTTATACAACGATGCCTTTTTATCAGGCCGATTCAAAGTTGTTACCTTCAGGTTTGTTGGGGCCCGTGCAGGTAATAGCTGTTGTTAGAAAATAATTCTTTATGTTTTATTATTTACTTTATAAAATCAGGCAATGAAAAAATTATTTGTGAGCCTCTATTGTTTTGTCACATTTTATTCCTGGGGCCAAACAGTTATACCACTCTATAATGGTGTAGCCCCCGGTTCTGAAAACTGGAACTGGACAGAAAGAGAAATAAAAGTGGATATCGGTACGATTGTGTTTGATGTATCCAGCCCGTCTTTAACAGCTTTCCTTCCATCAAAACCAAATGGCACAGCCGTAATAATTGCGCCAGGCGGTGCTTTTCATGCACTTGCTTATAACCTGGAGGGAACTGAAGTAGCAAAACGGTTAAATGAAAAAGGTATAACCGCTTTTGTTTTGAAATATCGCCTGGTGCATGATGATCCTGTTCACCCTGAAAATGGGATTGGTGCATTAATGGCTACAAAAAATTTCAAAAAACTTGATTCGCTTAATGCACCTGTTGTGCCACTTGCTTTGCAGGATGGGTTGACAGCAGTTAAATATGTTCGCCAGCATGCCGGAGATTATAAGATCGATCCTAATAAAATTGGTTTCATGGGTTTTTCTGCCGGAGGTACTGTAACCATGTCAGTAGTATATAATGCCACGGATGATAACCGCCCGAATTTTGTTGCACCAATATATACATACGAGGGGGCAATCATTGGTTCAACTGTTCCATCTGTAAAGACACCTATATTTATTGCAGCCGCAAGCGATGATGATTTAGGACTGGCAACACACAGTGTGCATATTTATCAGAAATGGTTTGATGCAAAACAACCAGCAGAGTTGCACATGTATGAAAGAGGAAAGCATGGTTTTGGTACAAAAAAACAAGATCTTCCTGTTGATTCATGGATGGATCGGTTTAGTGACTGGCTTCAAATGCAGGGGTTATTAAAAAACCCATAATGAAAAAGAATTTTAGCCAACAGCACATGATAGTTATCTTTCAGGGAGCTGTATTTTTATAATTTGAATTTTTGCTATAAAATAATAAATAATGCAAGTCATATTAGGAGTTATTTTTCATTTCATTGGCGGTTTTGCTTCAGGAAGTTTTTATGTGCCCTATAAAAAGGTAAAAGGATGGGCATGGGAAAGTTATTGGATCGTCGGCGGACTTTTTTCATGGCTCATTATTCCGCCGCTTGCCGCATGGCTTACTGTTCCCAATTTTACTGAGATCATCTCACAAACAGGTGCATCCACTTTCTGGTGGACATATTTCTGGGGAATACTCTGGGGCATTGGCGGTCTGATGTATGGATTGGGTATGCGTTATCTTGGCATGTCGCTTGGTAATTCAGTATTGTTAGGTTTTACTTCGGCATTTGGCGCATTGGTGCCTTCTATTTATTACAACTTTCATCCGCAGCCAGGCAAAACAACTTTTAATGATCTGCTCACAACTTCATGGGGACGCATAGTATTGGTTGGCGCTGTACTTTGTTTGCTTGGTATTTTTATTTGTGGCAGAGCAGGTGTATCCAAAGAAAAGGAATTGCCTGAAGAGAAAAAGAAAGAGAGTGTAAAAGAATTCAATCTTGTAAAAGGATTGGTCGTTTGTATTATTTCAGGTATTCTGAGTGCCTGTTTTAATTATGGTATTGAAGCGGGTTCGTCAATGGCAGAAACAGCAAACAACATTTGGAAGTCTGCGCATCCAACCGAAACCATAAATTTTTTGTATCGGAATAATGTAATTTATGTAGTGTTATTATGGGGGGGGCTGACAACAAACCTTGTGTGGTGTATGATCTTAAATGCCCGAAATAAAACGTTTAGCGACTACACAAACAAAAAAACAAATCTTGCAAAAAATTATATATTCTCAGCGCTGGCTGGCACAACATGGTTCCTTCAATTTTTCTTTTATGGCATGGGCGAAAGTAAATTAGGTAATGGCGCCAGCAGTTGGATATTGCACATGGCATTTATTATACTGGTTGCAAACCTGTGGGGTTTTGCCTTAAAAGAATGGAAAGGGGTATCAACAAAAACCCGTACCACAATTATTCTTGGTGTTGCTACTATTATTTTGTCAGTGATACTGGTGGGATATGGGAATGCGATAAAATAAAAAATAAAACATGAAAAAAAATTATCTGCTTATAACTGCTTTTTTACTGCAACTATGTTTTTCAATAACAGCATCAACACAGGAATCAAATCTTAAAGAAGATTATTCCGCTTATCTACCCGAAATAAGAGGATTTAACAAATTGCTTTTGCAAAGCCCTCAGGCAGGAACTATATTGACAAAAGAAGGATTGCAGAATTCAAGGAACATGATGAAAAATTTTATAACCGGAAAAACTATTCTTCAATCAACTTTAAAAAGTATCAAAGGTCCGGGTGGTGATATTTCACTGATGATCTTTAAGCCTGATACTATACATGCGGTTGTGTTCGATATTCATGGAGGGGGCTGGATGCAGGGAACCGCAGCTAATGATGCAGCGCTGAATGATGAAATGGCAAGAACCTGTAAAGTAGCTGTGGCTAGTGTTGATTACCGTCTTGCACCGGAATTTCCTTTTCCTGCATGTATTGAAGATTGTAAAGCTGTTGCCAGGTGGTTATTGAATAATGCAAAGAAAGAATTTGGCACAGATAAAATATTTATTTCAGGCGCATCGGCTGGTGGACATTTGGCTGCTGTAACAACGTTGTATATAAGAGATTCTTTAAAAGCAATTGACAAAGTGAAAGGTGTAAACCTTATCTATGGTTGTTTTGATCTTGGACGGACACCTTCAGATAGAATGGCTTCCGATTCAGCAATCATTTTGTCTAAAAAAAGTTTAGAAGAAATTATGCAACTCGTATTTGGCGGCTGGAGTATTGAACAAAAACAAAATCCTGCATACTCTCCTTTATTTGCTGAGTTGAAAGGATTGCCACCAGCTTTATTTACAGTTGGCACCGCCGACCCTTTATTAGATGATACATATTTTATGGAAAGCCGGTGGCGCAATGCAGGCAATAAAACTTTTCTCGCTGTGTATCCTGAATGTCCGCATGGCCTTAACCTTTTCCCTACAAAAATTGCAAAACTGGCAAATGAGAAAATGTATAAATGGATAATTGATCTCAGTAAATAAGTTCTTGTTACGTCGAACATTTTATTAGAAATTTATTTAACAAAGAATATTATAGAAATGCAATGACACAATTTAAGCATGTAAGCTATCTCTGGGATGAGGCCAAAGCAACTAAACTCGCCGGCGATGAAGTGGCGTTGTTAGTTTATCGTTCCAATTTACTGGGAGCAGATCTGCGATTGACAAATTATGGAGGCGGCAACACTTCCTGTAAGGCGACGGCAAAAGATCCTCTTACAGGAAAAGAAGTCGAAGTGATGTGGGTAAAAGGAAGTGGCGGTGATTTGGGAACAATGAACCGAAACGGCCTGGCTGCTTTATACGTTGATCGTTTAAGAAATTTAAAAAATGTTTATCGGGGTTTAGAGCATGAAGATGAAATGGTAGATTTATTTAATCATTGTATTTATGATCTTACATCAAAGGCCCCTTCAATTGACACACCGCTCCATGCTTTTCTTCCATTCAAACATATTGATCATTTACATCCGGATGCAGCGATCGCAATTGCTGCTGCAAAAGACGGGGAAAAAATTACGCAGAAATTATTCGATGGAAAAATTGGCTGGGTTGATTGGCAGCGTCCGGGTTTTGACCTGGGATTAAAATTAAAACAGTGCCTCGATGATAATCCGGGTATTAGTGGCATCATGCTCGGTTCACACGGTTTATTTACATGGGGCAATACAGCTTATGAAAGTTATATCAATACGCTGCAAGTGATTGAACGATGTGCTCAATATCTTGAAGATAATTATGGTAAAAAACGTTCCCTATTTGGTGGTGAAAAAATTAAATCATTACCCAAAGAAGAAAGATTAAGTAAAGCTTCACTGCTTGCGCCTATTCTAAGAGGTTTCTGTTCCAATAGTGATGTTTCGCAAAATTCCCCTTTGAGAGGCAGGGGGGCCATCGGTCATTTCACTGATGATGACAGAGTACTTCAGTATATCAACTCAAATGATCTGGAAAGATTAGCTCCGATGGGAACCAGTTGCCCCGATCATTTCTTGCGTACAAAAATTTCTCCACTCGTTTTAAATCTTGCAGCAGATGATGATGTAAATAATACTGCATTCATCAAAGAAAGAATTTCACCATTGTTTGAAGCATACAGAAAAATGTATGCTGAATACTATAATACTTGCAAGCATGCAAACAGTCCAGCTTTGCGGGATGCAAACCCTGTTGTGATTTTGTATCCCGGCATTGGCATGTTCACTTTTGCAAAAGACAAACAAACTGCAAGAGTAGCGGCAGAGTTTTATATCAATGCCATCAATGTAATGAAAGGAGCTGAAGCCATTTCAGAATATACTTCATTGCCAAGACAGGAGGCATTTAATATTGAGTACTGGTTGTTGGAAGAAGCAAAACTTCAACGAATGCCAAAACCAAAACCATTAAGCGGAAGAATTGCATTGATAACAGGAAGTGCCGG
Source organism: Sphingobacteriales bacterium (assembly GCA_023251235.1). GTDB lineage: Bacteria > Bacteroidota > Bacteroidia > Chitinophagales > Chitinophagaceae > VBAS01. Next base: position 7,185 of record JAHEZE010000019.1, read on the forward strand.
TGGAATTGGTAAAGCTATCGCAAAGAAATTTGCAGAAGAAGGGGCATGCATCATGCTTAATGATCTTAATGAAGAAAGATTGAATGAGGCAAAAGAAGAATTTGTTCAGAAGTTTGGAAAAGATATTGTAAGCAGTACAGTTCTCAATGTAGCAGTTGCAAATAGTATTGAGCAGGCAATGAATGCAACCACGCTTGCTTTCGGTGGCGTTGATATTATTGTAAACAATGCAGGCCTCTCAATTTCCAAACCCATAGAAGAACATACAGAAAAAGATTGGGATTTGTTATATGATGTTTTAGTAAAGGGTCAATTTCTTGTAACGCAGAAAGCTGTTGAAGTAATGCGTAAGCAGGGTTTTGGTGGAGATGTTTTAAATATTGTAAGTAAAAATGCGTTAGTAAGCGGTCCGAATAATGCTGGCTATGGCTCAGCAAAAGCGGCGCAACTACATTTGTCAAGATTAAATGCAGCAGAATTAGGAAAAGATAAGATAAGAGTGAATGTGGTGAACCCCGATGCTGTAATTTCAGGAAGTAATATATGGAGCGGAGGCTGGGCGGAAGGAAGAGCAAAAGCATATGGCATTACAGTGGATGAACTTCCGGATTATTATGCAAGCCGTACATTACTGAATGAAATTATTTTGCCGGAAGATATTGCCAATGCCTGTTTTGCATTTGTCAGCGGGATGTTGAATAAATCAACTGGGAATGTGCTGAATGTTGACGGAGGCATAGCCGCAGGTTTTGTCAGATAAAAATAGTTTTCCATGCTTACATTTTTTATTTACTCCATAATAGTTTCCCGGAGTTTATTCAATGATACGGGACAAACTTATTATGTTAGCCCATCCGGTAATGATCGTAATACAGGTCTTTCTCCCCGCAATGCATGGAAAACATTAGAAAAGATCAACCAAATGATTATAAAAAAGGGGGATCAGATTTTACTTGAAGGAGACAATGTTTTTAAAGGAAATATTCAATTAGATGATAAGGATGCCGGCGATGCAAAAAGGAAGGTTATTATCAGTTCGTATGGAAAGGGTAAAGCTATCATAGATGCAGGAAGCGGGACTGGAATTTTTGTGAATAATACATCTGGCATCCGTATCAGTAATATTATAGTTAAAGGCGCCGGTGTTGGAAATAATACTGGCAGCGGCATTCATTTCTTTGCAGATGATGCTTCAAAAAAATTTTCTGATATTATACTTGAAAACAGTGAAATAAAAGGATTTCATTTTTTTGGAATTCTTATTCAATCAGACAAAGAGGTAAACCTTGGATTCAGTAACGTTCAAATTACTAATTGCCTTACCAGTGAAAACGGGGAAGCAGGTATTGGATCACTGTCCGCTTATCCGGGCATTCCGCATCGTAATTTTAAAATAACGAAATGTAAGGCTTTCAATAACCGGGGAATTCTTACAAAAAAAGATAATCATTCAGGCAATGGTATTGTTCTCTCGGGGGTAGAAATTTTTTTAATTGATTCCTGTGAAGCGTATGAGAACGGGGAAGATTGCCGATCACTTTCCGGTGGCCCTGTTGGTATTTGGGTATGGCATTGTAAAAAAGGGATCATTCAAAATTCAATTTCTCACAACAATCATTCTGGTACCTGTTTGCATGATGGAGGTGGTTTTGATTTAGACGGTGGATCATCCGGCTGCATTATCCGTAATTGCCGTTCATACGATAATGAAGGAGCAGGTTATCTTGTATGCGAATTTGGTTCGCCGCTACCCTTTAAAAATAATCTCATCACTAATAATTACAGCCGCAATGATGGTTTGAAAAATGATTATGGAGCTATTACAATCAGTGGAGCCGGTAAAAAATTTCCTGTAACTAATACGCTTATCAGTAATAATAAAATAATTGTGGACAATAAAAATGTAATAAATGGGGTGCCCGCAGCTATTTATTTTAACAACAGTGATTGCAGCGATATTGTTTTCAGTAATAATAGTTTTAAAATTGTTGCCGGCGCATTTGTGTTGCGATCGGATACCTTATTTAATCCTGCGCAGTCAGTTTTTAAAAACAACCGGTTTGGCATAAATGATAATCAGTTTCCGGTGCAATGTTTGAAATGCGGGCCGGTAAATAATAAATTCTGGAAAGAAATTTTGCAAAAAAAATAATGGAGCCAATGAAACGAATTGCATTTAAAATGAAATTGCATGCCGGTAAGGAAGAAGAATACCGGAGAAGACATGATTCCATCTGGCCTGAATTAGCAGCATTACTGAAAAGATTCGGTATTGAAGACTATTCTATTTTTTTGGAAGAAGAAACTCATACTTTGTTTGCGGTATTGAAAGTGCAAAATGAAATATTGATGAATGAATTGCCAAAACAGGCTATAATGAAACAATGGTGGAGTTATATGCAGGATATGATGGAATGTAATCCTGATCATTCGCCGGTCTCCATTCCGTTAAAAGAAATATTTTACCTGCCTTAAATAATTATTATGCGAATTGAAAATTATAAAATTGATGAACATAATCATTCCTTGCTTGCAGAACATAAAAGGAGATTTGAATTTGTTTCTTCAGACATAAATAATGTAGAATCAATTTTAAAAAAACTGGTTGATTTTAATATAGCTATTCCTTCATGGGCATTGGGCACAGGTGGTACAAGATTTGGCCGTTTTTCGGGGGGCGGTGAGCCCGGGAGTATAGAGGAGAAAATAGAAGACGTAGGTTTGCTGCATGCACTCAACAAATCAAGCGGGGCAATTTCATTGCATATTCCATGGGACATTCCCAAAGATTATACAACAATTAAAAATCATGCAGCAGCATTAGGGTTAAAGTTTGATGCAATGAATTCAAATACTTTTCAGGATCAAAAGGATCAACCATTGAGTTATAAGTTTGGTTCTTTACAGCACGTAGATAAAGCAGTCCGGCAACAAGCCATCGAACATAATATTGAAGTGATCAAACATGGTGTTGAATTAGGTTCAAAAGCATTAACGGTTTGGCTGAGTGATGGCAGTTGTTTTCCTGGGCAGTTGAATTTCAGGAAAGCATTTCAAAATACATTAGAAAGTTTACAGGAAATATATACAGCATTGCCCACGGACTGGAAAGTGTTTGTTGAATACAAAGCTTATGAGCCCAATTTTTATTCTATGACTGTCGGCGATTGGGCTCAGTCATTATTATATGCAAATAAACTTGGCCCCAAAGCTTATACATTGGTTGATTTGGGACATCATTTACCCAATGCAAATATTGAGCAGATCGTTTCCTTATTATTAATGGAGGGGAAACTCGCCGGGTTTCATTTTAACGATAGCAAATATGGTGATGATGATTTAACAGCAGGAAGTATCAAACCTTACCAACTCTTTTTAATTTTTAATGAACTGGTAGAAGGAATGGATGCCAGAGGCATGAATCACGCAACTGATTTGGGATGGATGATTGATGCCAGTCATAACGTGAAAGACCCGCTGGAAGATCTGCTTCAATCTGTAGAAGCAATTATGCTTGCGTATGCCCAGGCATTGTTGGTTGATAGAAATAAACTAAATGTTGCGCAGGAATCAAATGATGTGGTGGCAGCACAGGAAATTTTGCAAAATACTTTTCGAACTGATGTACGGACTATCTTAGCAGAAGCAAGGATGAGAAGTGGCGGGGCATTGAATCCGCTGCAGTTTTTCCGGAAGCATAAAGTGAGGGAACGCTTAATTAAAGAAAGAGGCAGTAAAACAATTGCAACCGGACTTTGATGAATAAGATCCCGGTTATATTGATTTTTGATGTTGGTAAAACCAATAAAAAAGTCATGCTATTTGATGAGCAGTACAAGGTTGTTCATGAAGAAAGCAAACAATTACCTGAAATAACAGATGAAGAAGGTTTCCCTTGTGAAGACGTGAATGCACTATCGGATTGGGTCAGTGCTACCTTTAATTTACTGACCAACGATAAACGTTTCTATATAAAAGCGGTCAATTTTTCTGCATATGGCGCAAGCTTTGTTTATCTGGATGAGAACAAAAAAAATTTCTTGCCACTTTATAATTATTTAAAGCCCTACCCGGAGGATTTGCAAAAAAGATTTTATAACACTTATGGTGGTGAAAGCTTAATTACAAAACAAACTGCCTCACCTGCTCTTGGCAATTTAAATTCCGGCATGCAAATCTATCGTTTAAAATATGAGAAGCCTGAAGCCTATGGCAGAATAAAATATGCTTTGCACTTACCACAATATCTGAGTTATATTCTTTGCAAAGAAACTAATACGGATATCACCAGCATTGGCTGTCACACCGGTCTTTGGGATTTTGAAAAAAACAATTATCACAAATGGGTAAAGCAGGAAGGGATTGATGCAAAATTTCTGCCCATAAAAAACTGTACTACTATAGCCGGGCATACTGCAACCGGAATTCCTGTCGGCATAGGAATACACGATAGTTCTGCAGCAATGATACCTTACCAGATTTTTTTTATAGAACCATTTATTTTATTATCAACAGGAACCTGGTGTATCAGTTTAAATCCCTTTAATCCTTATGCTCTAACAGACGATGAATTACAACAGGATTGTCTTTGTTATTTATCTTATGAAGGCAAACCGGTAAAAGCATCCCGTTTATTTGCCGGTCATCTCCATGAACAACAGGCTATGCGGCTTGCAGAATATTTTACTAAACCCGCAGATTATTTTACAACCATTAAGTTTGAAGAAAGGCTTTTAAAAAATCAGAAGACAGTAAACCTCAATACCGGTTCAATTCTTGGAGAATTTAATTTTGCAAACGAAGAACTCGATAAGTTTTCTTCTTATGAAGAGGCTTATCATCAATTAATGGCTGAGATTATTGCCTTGCAGGTAAAAAGCACCGGTCTTGTTTTGAAAGGAACAGCAGTAAATAGAATTTTTGTTGATGGTGGTTTTGGTAAAAATTCCATTTATATGAATTTGCTGGCCAGGGCTTATCGGGGTATTGAAGTGTTTGCTGCTACTATGGCCCAGGCATCTGCTTTGGGGGCAGCATTGGTTATGCATAAACAATGGAATACAAAACCTCTTCCCACAGATATTATTAAGTTGAAATTATACTCAGTAAAATGAAAACCTCACCAGCTTGAATAAAAGCTGGTGAGGTTTTGAGTTGCTTGGTAGATATTCAGGAAGTTTTATAATTATTTGGCCTGAAACCCTGATCGTCAGCGGAGAGAGAGGGATTCGAACCCCCGGACCTTTTGGGTCAACGGTTTTCAAGACCGCCGCATTCGACCGCTCTGCCATCTCTCCGGCGCAAAAATAGGTTTGCAGCCCATATCATCAAAATTCAATTTGAATTTAAGAATGTATGTTTTATCTGAATGGATAAATGGTACATGATTCACTCCATCTTCATCTTACTTTTGTAATGAATGAAACATCTAAAAGTTTTAAATAAATATTTCTGGAAATACCGGGTGCGGTTAGGTATTGGAGCTATTTTCATTGTTATCTCTAACTATTTTGCAGTACTTGCTCCGCAGGTGACGGGGTTTATTATTGATTATGTTCAAAAAAATTTTGAAGGGTATCATCTTTCAAAAAAACAACATGATTACGACCCGATTGTTCAGCAGTTCATTTATGGAATCGAAAAACATTTACCTGCAAGAGCGGATGTGTTTCAGGTTGTAATTCTGTGTGGGATAGTTATTCTTGTTTTGGCACTACTGAGAGGGTTCTTTATGTTCCTGATGAGGCAAACAATAATTGTAATGAGCCGGCATATTGAATATGACCAGAAAAATGAAGTGTTTCAGCATTACCAGCAACTGGATACTGCTTTTTACAAAACACATAGTACCGGTGATCTGATGAGCCGGATGGCTGAGGATGTAAGCCGTGTAAGAATGTTTACAGGGCCCTCTATTATGTACCTGATAAATCTTATTGCATTGATTTCACTTAGTGTTTTCTTTATGCTCAAAAGGGATGCTGAATTGACAATTTATGTATTGGCACCTTTGCCAGTATTAGCAATAACCATTTATTATGTTAACACAATTATCAATAAAAAGAGCGAAAGGATCCAGGCACTACTTGCCAGTTTGACAACAAATGCCCAGGAATCATATTCAGGTATAAGAGTAATTAAATCTTTTGTTCAGGAAAAAGCCATGCTTGGTTTTTTTGAAAATAACAGTGAGGAATATAAGAAGAATGCTATCAGTCTTGCAAAAGTGGAGTCACTTTATTTTCCTTCAATGGCTTTGCTGATCGGTCTCAGTACGTTAATTACCATTATGATTGGCGGTATTTATTATATAAACAGCCCTGACCGTATTACACTTGGCACCATAACAGAATTTATTATTTATATTAATATGCTCACATTTCCTGTTAGTGCTATAGGCTGGACAGCCAGTATGATTCAAAGAGCGGCTGCTTCTCAAAAAAGATTGAATGAGTTTTTAAAAACGAAACCAGGAATTCAAAATCCTCCTATCACAAAAAATATAATTCTTGAAGGCAATATCAATTTTAATCATGTTGATTTTATTTATCCTCATACTGGCATTCATGCTTTAAAAGATTTCAATTTAAAAATAAAAAAAGGACAGAAGATAGCCGTGGTAGGTCGGACAGGCAGCGGGAAATCAACTATTGCTCAGTTATTGTTAAGGATGTATGATGCTACAAAAGGGAATATAGAACTTGAAGGTGTTGAAATCCGGCAACTTGATATTAAAAGATTAAGAGAAGAAATAAGCTATGTGCCGCAAGATGTTTTTCTCTTTAGTGATACGGTTGAAAACAATATATCATTCGGAATCAAAGAAGGAACTTTTAGAACTGTTGAGAAAGCTTCTATGCAAGCAAGTGTCCATAATGAAATTTCCCGTTTTGATCAACAGTATAAGACAATGATCGGCGAGAGGGGAGTAACGCTAAGTGGTGGTCAGAAGCAAAGAATTTCCATTGCAAGGGCATTAATAAAAGAACACGGCCTTGTTATTTTTGACGATTGCTTAAGCGCTGTAGATGCAAAAACAGAAAACGAAATTATCAGCAACCTATATGAATACCTTGAAAACAAAACAGCAATAATTATTACTCACCGGATATTCTCTCTTTTCCACTTTGATAAAATTGTTGTAATAGAAGATGGAGAAATCGTAGAAGAGGGAACCCATGAAAATCTTCTGAACCAGAATGGATATTATGCGGAACTCTATAACCGGCAACAGGAACAGGATGCCCAATCAAGGTAGCACAACCCGATTTCTCTGATATTCAACCTGAATTCTGATTTTTTCAAATTTGGCTGTTTCAAAAACATAGGTATATTTGTCTACCTGAAAAAAGGATTATTAATCAGTAAAAAAAATTAGCGTGGCATACGAAAATAACGATAACACCGAAAACAAAATGGAAAGTATTTACAGTAAGAGAATTCGTGCTGGTAAAAGAAGAACTTACTTTTTTGATGTGAGGACCACAAAGGGAAATGATTATTACCTTACTATTACAGAAAGCCGTAAACGATTTAATGATAACGGTTATGATCGGCATAAGATATTCTTGTATAAAGAAGATTTTAATAAGTTTATTAAAGCCCTGGGTGAGACTGTTGATTATGTAAAGACAGAATTAATGCCGGATTTTGATTTCGATGCCTTCAATCATGATACTGTACCTTCAGAAAATGGTGAAAGTGAAACAATACCTGTAGCCTCCGTAGTGGAACCACCGGTTGAAAATAAACCGGAAGAGGCGTCAGATAATGGTACCCAGGATGAAGTAGATAAATGGTGATTCCTGCTTTAACTTAAAATAAATGAGATGAGGCTGCCTACTTTTGGACAGCCTTTTTAATTTTTGTCAGGAATAATTTTAAGTGGAGGAGTTAAGCCTAGTGGCATTCCGGTTATTTTTATTTTCCTTCCTGGATTTGGCATATTAAATTGAGACATATCTGGCTTAATACAAGCCATATTATCCTGCGGCAAACCATATAAACCACTTCCATTTGGCAAGGCTATTAAAAATTTTGCCTGCGGAGGAATCGTCACTGCTTTGGAATTACGATATGCAAGCAGATGCTGAAAAAGTGTATCATTTGAATGCCTCAATTTCCAGTCCCTCCCGGAATTTTTATTTTTTTCTAATTGAGCTTTTATGCCTGGATAAGATGGAAGCACTTGTGCTGATACTGTGATCGAAAAATATAGCAAAAAGAAAAACATCACTTTTTTCATAAGCAAATTTTGATTGTACTTCAAGTTACAAATTTTCTTTCATCTCTTTGAAGCTGTTAATAAGCCCGTTTGTGGAAGAATCATGTGAAAATATTTTTTCATCATCTTTTAATTCCGGCAAAATTTTATTGGCTAACTGCTTGCCTAACTCAACGCCATATTGATCAAAACTGTAAATATTCCAGATAACTCCCTGAACAAATATTTTATGTTCATACAAGGCAATCAGCTGTCCTAAATTGAAAGGAGTGATTTTTTTTATTAAAAATGAATTGGTCGGTTTATTTCCTGCAAAAACTTTATGGGGGAGTAGCATTGCAATTTCTTCATTAGTCAATCCGGCTTTCAATAATTCTTTCTCTGCGTCTTCTTCCGTTTTGCCATTCATTAAAGCTTCCGTTTGAGCAAAGAAATTACTCATGAGTTTTTGATGATGGTTGCCTATCGGGTTATGACTTTGCGCAGGAGCAATAAAATCACATGGAATTAATTGAGTCCCCTGGTGAATTAGCTGATAAAATGCATGCTGGCCATTAGTGCCGGGTTCACCCCAGATAATAGGGCCGGTAAAATATTCCACCAGCTCCCCGTTTCTATCGACGGTTTTTCCATTGCTTTCCATATTCGCTTGCTGAAAATAAGCTGGAAATCGATGCAGGTATTGATCATAAGGAAGTATGGCTTCGCTTTGTGCACCAAAAAAATTGATGTACCATAGGCTGATCAGAGCCATTAGTACGGGTATATTATTTTCAAATGAAGTTTTTTTGAAATGCATATCTGATTCATAGGCACCCATCAAAAGCCCTTCAAAATTATTATACCCGATAGTAAGGGCAATTGATAAACCAATAGCACTCCAAAGAGAATACCGGCCTCCGACCCAATCCCAGAACCGGAACATATTTCTTTTATCAATTCCAAATTTCACTACTTCTGTTTCATTCGTACTCAACGCAACAAAATGTTTGGCAATATGCTCTTCTTCCACGGCATGTTCTAAAAACCACTCACGTGCCGTATAAGCATTCGTCATAGTTTCCTGGGTCGTAAATGTTTTGGAAGCAATCAGAAATAATGTTCTTTCTGGTTTAATTTTTTTAAGCGTCTCAGCAATATGAGTACCATCAATGTTTGAAATAAAATGGGTCTGAATATCTTCAACCCAAAATGATTTTAAGGCTTCTGTCACCATCAAGGGGCCTAGATCACTGCCGCCGATACCAATATTTACAATATACTTTATTCGTTTGCCGGTATAGCCCCTCCATCTGCCTTCATGCACCCTGTTGCAAAAGCTTTTCATCTGGCGAAAAACCTTTTTAACATCCGGCATTACATCTTTTCCTTCAAAATAAACGGGTTCGCCTGAAAAATTCCTAAGGGCAGTATGAAGAACAGAACGTTTTTCTGTTTCATTGATCTTGTCGCCATTAAACATAGAAGCAATAGCATCTTTTACTTTACATTCTTCTGCCAGTCGTAAAAGAAGTTGCATGGTTTTGTTTGTGATGATATTTTTTGAATAATCAAAAACAATATCCTTATTACACATCGAAAATTTAGAGAATCGGTCAGGGTCATTTCTAAACAAATCTCTCATATGATTTTTTTTCATTTCTGAAAAATGATCTTTTAATTCTTTCCATGCCTGGGTGGAAGTTGGATTAATTTTGGGTAACATCTTTTACAGCTTGTTAATTGTTTCAATTGTTTTTTTTACCATTTCCGGTCTAATGTCCAAATGTACTACAAACCTCACCCGGTCTGGGGCAATGTCAAAACAGAGGATATCATTTTCTTTCAGCTTTGTTACTAAAGCAGGGGCAGAGAGGGAGTCCGACATTTCAAAAATGATAATATTGGTTTCAACCGGCAAGAGATATTTTACAAATTCTCTTTTTATAAGAACGTTCGCAATTTCTTTTGTATGAAGATGATCATCAGATAATCTATCAATGTTATTTTGTAATGCATATATACCGGCAGCAGCTAAAAAACCGGCTTGTCTCATTCCCCCTCCAAATACTTTTCTAATTCTTCTTGCTTTTTTGATAAAAGCATTTTTTCCTAATAACAGACTTCCAACCGGGCAACCCAGGCTTTTACTGAGACAGATAGAAATGCTATCAAAGATTTCACCGTATTGCTTCGGAGTTTCGTTTTTAGCCACCAAAGCATTCCATAATCTTGCTCCATCAAGATGCAGGGCAAGATTATTTTCTTTACATACCGCTTTGATCTTTTTTATTTCTTCGAAATCATAACAACTACCACCTCCTCGGTTACTGGTATTTTCCAGGCTTACTAAACGACTTATTGCTTTATGGTTGTCATCCGGATTAATTGCAGCTTTTAGCTGTTCAGCAGTTATTCTACCCCGGTCTCCATATAATAATTTTACTGAGGCTGAAGAATTAAATGCAATACCACCGCTTTCATATTGGTATACATGCGAGCTTTCATCACAGATAACTTCATCACCAGGTTGCGTATGACATTTAATAGCAATCTGGTTGACCATAGTTCCCGAAGGGCAAAAGAGGGCCGTTTCCATCGCAAACATTTCAGCGGCCATTTTTTCCAGTTCATTAATTGAAGGGTCTTCTCCAAATACATCATCTCCCACTTTTGCTTTATACATGGCTTCCAGCATAGCAGGTGTAGGTTTGGTAACCGTATCGGATCGGAAATCAATTATCATCCTGAAAAATTTCCTGCAATATAAAACAGCCTGTCGGTGAAATGCTAAAACTGTCATTAATCCTCCCCATCTGCCAGTTTACCGACAACAAGAGATTACCAGCCTTTCTAATATTGTCTTTGCACTCACGGAACAATAGTTTTAACCCGAAAACCAGTTCTTTAAATAAGTATCCCTTTTATCTGGAAATAATGCCTTTTATCATGAAAGCCCAGTTTTCTGTAACCAGGTTTTGGGTGTACCGTCTTATTCATGTCCTTAGAAACAGCCATTTATCAATAAATATCACCGTTCATTATTAAACACTGTACTTGGCAATAACAAGTACTTATCTTTGGACTGTAATTATTAAAAACAAGTACTAAACTTTAAACTTTGATTCAAATGAAAAAATTTATAACTCTGCTGACAGTTGCAATAACCATATCCATTGCCAGTCTGGCACAGGCGAAAACTGGTCAGGTATCCGGCCAGGTAATTGATGGAAATGCCAAAACAATTGAAGCTGCAACCATTACATTATTAAGAGCCAAAGATTCTTCCGTAGCTAAAATAGGTGTAGCAAATAAAGAAGGAAAATATGCTTTTGAAAATGTAAAAGAAGGAAAATATATGGTTTCCATAACTGCATTGGGTCATCAAAAAGGATATTCAGAAACTTTTGAGATTACTGAGTCAATTTTGACTGTTAACTTGAAAACAGTTGAATTGGTTCCGATCGCTAAAAAACTTTCCGGTGTTACAGTTATAGGTAAAAAGCCATTGATAGAGCAAAAGCTTGACAGAACAGTGGTAAATGTAGAAGCGGCAGTTACAAGCGTTGGAGCATCCGCTCTTGAAGTATTGGAAAAATCACCCGGCATTTCCGTAGATAAAGACGGAAATATCAGTCTGAAAGGAAAACCAGGAGTCCAGGTTTACATTGATGGCCGCCCCAGTTATCTAAGCGGAACTGATCTTGCCAATCTTTTAAAAAGTATGAACGCCAATCAACTTGAGCAGATTGAAATCATGACTAACCCTCCGGCTAAGTATGAGGCATCTGGAAACAGTGGAATTATTAATATTAAAACCAAAAAGAATAAGCAGCTTGGATATAATGGAAGCGTAACGGTAGGATATGGTCAGGGCCGGTATCCAAAGTCAAATGAATCAGTGAACTTTAATTACCGTAAGAATAAAATAAATTTATTTACCAATCTTTCTTATAACTATCGTAAAAATTTTAATGATCTTGACATTCAACGTAAGTTTATTGAAAACAGCACCAAGGAAATAAAATCACTTTTTGATCAAAATTCAAAAATCAGGGAGAATGGTGAATCTTATAATGCTAAACTTGGCCTTGATTATAATATTTCTCAAAAGACAACTCTGGGTATAGTATTAAGTGGTTTTGATAATCCGGGTAAATTTAATAATCACAGTGATATTTTCATATCCAATTCAGCAAATGTGAAGCAAAGTATAACCAGAGCGAATACAAGCAACGATAGGAAATGGAAAAACTTCGGCACCAATTTTAACTTCCGTCATGCAATTGATTCTACCGGAAGTGAAATAACAGCCGACCTGGATTATATTGGTTATAATAGCAAGAACAGCCAGGACCTCATTAATTCTTACTATGGAACAAATGGATTACCAACTTTTAAAGCAGATACTTTATTGGGTAATCTGCCCCAGGATATTAATATTTATTCAGCAAAAGTTGATTATGTACTTCCATTTAAGAAAGGTGCGAAATTTGAAGCGGGTATAAAATCAAGCTATGTAAAGACAGATAATAATGCGGTTTATGACAGTTTGATTAATAATAACAGGGTAAGAGATCTTGGACGCAGCAATTATTTTATCTATACAGAGAACGTAAATGCAGCTTATGTGAATTTCAGCAAACCATTTACTAAAAAATTCAGCGGTCAATTTGGATTACGTGTAGAGAATACAAATTCAAACGGCAACCAGGTAACAACCGGAGAAAAATTTGCACGTCATTACACTCAACTTTTTCCTACAGCATATCTTCAGTATACTATGAATCAAAAGAATTCATTTGTGTTGGATTACGGACGCCGTATCAATCGTCCTGATTATGAAAACCTGAATCCTTTTATTCTATTCCTTGACAGGTATACATTCGAACAGGGTAATCCAAATTTAAAGCCGCAGTTTTCTCACAACATAGAATTAAGTCATACGTATAAAGGATTTTTAACCACCACATTAAACTATACAAAAACTACAGATATAATAACTGAAGTGCTGGAACAGCATACAGATAAGAATGAGACCTTTGTAAAACCATCCAACATAGCTGATCAGCGTCAATTTGGAATTTCAATAAATGCAGGTGGTCAAATCAAGAAATGGTGGAGCGCTAACTTATATGCCAATCTTTATAATAACCGCTATCATGGAATTGTAAACGGAGACGAAGTTACCACAGGTGCTACTACAGCAATGTTTAATGTTTCCAACCAATTTAAGATCAATAAAACATGGTCTGCTGAATTAAGCGGATTTTACAGAACAGCAGGAGTGGAAGGTGTTTTTAAAATCAAAGGATTTGGAATGATGAATATGGGTATAGGTAAGCAAATAATGAAAGGAAAGGGAAGCTTAAGGTTCAATGTAAGAGATGTATTGTATACACAGAAAATCAATGGAACCAGCCGTTTCAGTAATATTGATGCTGCTTTTCAACAAATTCGTGAATCAAGAGTTGCCAATATCAGTTTTACTTATAGATTCAATAAAGGAAAAATAAAAGGCCAGCAAAGAAGAACAGGTGGTGCTGGTGATGAACAAAGCCGTGTAAAAACAGGAGGTGATAATTAAAAATCAATAATCATTACAACTTATCCCATCGGAGATGGTCAGCGTTTAGATCTGATACTTCTCATGAACAAAAAAGTCCTGCAATTCAACGCGGGACTTTTTTATATTTGCTCAATATAAAACAATTCACAATGCCATCATTTGATATAGTAAGCAAAGTAGACGCTCAGGCACTGGATAATGCTGTAAATATTACGACAAAAGAAATTACGAATCGTTTTGATTTCAAGGGGAGTCATGTTTTAATTGATCTTAATAAGAAAGATTTTAAAATCAATATCGAAACGGAAGATGACATGAAGATGCGACAGCTTTGTGATGTATTGATCAGCCGTGCACATAAGCAAGGAATTGATCCTATGGCTTTTGATTTAAATAAGGAAGGTTTCCAAAGCGGTAAAACCTGGAAAAAAGAGGTTACTGTTAGAAACGGATTAATTCAAGAGGATGCAAAGAAGATTGTAAAACTCATTAAAGATTCCGGATTAAAAGTTCAGGCTTCAATAAATGATGATTTAGTAAGAGTGACTGGTAAAAAAATTGATGATCTTCAGACAATAATTCAATTAATTAAAACAGCTAGTCTTCAAATTCCTGTACAATATGTGAATATGAGAAACTAATTGGTTTGAAACATGTTTATAACTGATCTTTTTCGGTGGATAAAATGTAAAAAATAAGTGCAAAACAAGTGAGTATCAAATAGTAAAAAAATTTGGTGCAAAATAAATAGTAATGCAATTTAGCGTCACAAGATTGAATGAGCCCTTTAATAAGGCATGTTTGATCTGAGGCTGGAAAAATCCTTCAACAAGATTTGAAAGCCTGCGGCTGAAGGAAACTGTCAAAGGAAGAATTTGGTCGCTGAGGTGGATGGGTCTCTAAACGGACACAAAGCCTCAAGGAAAGCGTTGGGTTAGTAAGAAACTCAGGAGCCTCGGCAAATGGGTAGCTGAAAAATCTGGCGCTTTTCATTTTTTATAACTTTCTCTATTTTTCGCTTACTTTTTGCCTGCTCCTTTTTTTCATTTAGCTTTGCACTTCAAAATTTTTTTTAATCGTCACGGCAAAATCCCAGCCAAGCGACAGGCAGACATGCTGTTTATTAAAATCAAAGAATTATGAAAAAAGGTATCCATCCTGAGTCTTATCGTTTAGTTGTCTTTAAAGATATGAGTAATGGTCATTCATTCCTAAGTCGTTCTACAGCAAACAGTAAAGAAAAAATTAAATGGGAAGACGGTAATGAATATCCACTAGTAAAGTTGGAGATTTCAAATACTTCACATCCTTTTTTTACGGGTAAAAATATGCTGGTAGATACAGCTGGAAGAATTGACAAATTCAAGAAGAAATATGCAAAAAAAGCAGAATAGTATTAAATTGTGAATCAGCTCTTGAAATGCTCCGCTTGACGAAGCAGTCAAAGAGTTTTGTTTTTCATGGCTATACTTTAAGTCCCGGAGATTCTTCTTCGGGGCTTTTTGTTTTTCGATAAATCTTTAGCTTTACCAGATGTCAGCAAGAATCATCTTTACAGAAGAATTCTGTCAGCCAGAAAATCTTTATCCATTTACACTAACCAGGCAAATACAGGATATCAGGGTTGGAATACTTACGATCAGAGAGAAATGGGAACAACTCTTAAAAATGGCATCGTTTGACAGATGGGAAGATGATTATAAGGACCTTCATAAATCTATTCACATTGATAAGAATTTGGAAGATGGGGTATTCTTTATGATTCACGGTAATATTCTTCCAACACCCCGTTTAATTAAAACCCTGAAGCATTTAAAAAACGGAGAATTTATTTCAGTAAATGGAAATGCCGGCGTTATATTCAGATTTACTAAAAATGAAATTAAAGAGCCTAATAAAATAAAAATTACAAAGGCTATTACCATACGGGATGATGTTAAAAGCATTCAATTTCCCTGGGATATTTTTCAATTGAATGATTATGCAATACGACAGGACTTTGAATTAATAACCAGGAAAAGAAAATCTCAAAAGATTTCAAAGACAAACAAAGTAATAGGGCCCGGAAAAATTTTTCTAGAAAAAGGAGCTGTGATGGAGCATTGTATTCTCAATGCGTCCGAGGGCCCGATTTATATTGGGAAAAATGCATTAGTCATGGAAGGTTCCTGTTTACGCGGCCCATTTTCAGTGGGAGAAGGAGCTATAGTTAAAATGGGGACTAAAATTTACGGAGCTACAACTATAGGCCCGTACTGTATGGTTGGTGGCGAAATTAAAAATTCCGTTTTCTTTGCTTTTTCTAATAAGGCACATGATGGATATGTGGGAGATTCGGTCATAGGGGAGTGGTGTAATCTTGGAGCAGGCACCACTAATTCAAATATAAAAAATAACGCCAGCGAAGTAAAAGTATGGACGCCAAAAGGGGAAATGAATGCCGGACCAAAATGCGGAATGTTTATGGGCGATTATTCAAAAACAGCAGTTAATACTTCTGTTAATACAGGATCTGTCATTGGTGTTTCCTGCAATATATTCGGGGCTGGCCTGCCACCGAAATACATTCCATGTTTTTCCTGGGGAAGCGATGGACTGCAACGGTATGAACTTGAGAAAGCTTTAATTGATATTGAAGACTGGAAAAGACTAAAAGGCAGGACGGTTTCCAAAAATGAAAAGATCATATTGAAGTATATCTTCGAAAACTTTTAAATAATAAAAATGAGAACACAGATTGCAGCAGC
Source organism: Sphingobacteriales bacterium (assembly GCA_023251235.1). Classification (GTDB taxonomy): domain Bacteria; phylum Bacteroidota; class Bacteroidia; order Chitinophagales; family Chitinophagaceae; genus VBAS01. The sequence goes on from JAHEZE010000019.1 coordinate 23,704, forward strand.
TAACTGGAAGATGAATCTGAAATATCAGCAAGGCGAAAAATTATTGGATGAAATTCTTGACACAAAATTGCTTTTGAAAGATCATCAAAAAGTAATTTTTGCTGTCCCTTTTCCTTATTTGATTATGGCGAGGAGTGAAGTAAGTGAAGAAAAGAATTATCATGCAGCTGCACAAAATTGTCATCATAAAAAATCAGGTGCTTTTACCGGTGAAGTGTCAGCAGAAATGATTCATTCATTAAACATCAGTTACTGCATAGTCGGACACAGTGAGCGAAGAGAATTTTTTTCAGAATCGAATGCGGTGCTTGCTGAAAAAATAAATCTCTGCCTGGAAAATTTTATTACACCGGTCTTTTGTTGTGGTGAAGCGCTGAAAATACGTGAAGCAGGAACCCAGAATGACTTTGTAGCTCTTCAATTAAAAGAATCGCTGTTTCATTTAACTCCCGGACAGGTAAGTTCCGTCATCATAGCATATGAACCTATTTGGGCAATTGGTACAGGTAAAACGGCGACTACTGAGCAGGCACAGGAAATGCATGCACATCTTCGTTCTGTTATTGCCGGCCAATACGGTGATGAATTGGCTAACCAGATTTCAATTTTATATGGAGGAAGTGTAAAAGCAAACAATGCTAAGGAATTATTCAGTTGCCCGGATGTGGACGGAGGATTGGTTGGTGGGGCATCGTTGGTATCAGCCGAATTCATTGAAATCATCCGCTCACTGAAACCATAACCTATTACTGAGTCTTATAATATTGTTATAACAGGAGAACTTCTGTTAAAATACTGTAGTATCATTTTTTCATGAAGTAACAAGCTCCGGATGTAAGATCACATTTTCAATTTCGTTCAGTTTATCAAGCTGTAGTATAGTTTTCTTTTTGGAAACATCTGGATGGTACATAATCTTGAACTTAGCCCCGTAAATAATTTCTGAATTACTGTATGATGTTCTAGCCACAACAGTGTTAGAATAATCTTCGTCAAAAGCCTTGAAAAAGGTTATTATCTCTATATAGTGATTCTTGTAATCATTTTCTGTAAACCCATACAAAGGGCTTCTATCATCAATTGGATGAACAACCGTCCAACTTAATGAAAGAGTATTTATTTTGGAAATTTCAAGGGGCAGATTAAAGAATTTATTTGTTAGTCTATCATCTTCTTCTATTCGCATGGCCATTGAAACTTTAACTTCTGCCTCAGAAAGATGATTATTTTTAAAAGGAACCAATCTAAACATTAATGCAGTAGAATCTTTGAAAGGTGCTATTACTGCATTAGTGCTGAATTTTAAATACGCTTTTGGTTTAGCAAAACGCCCAAATAATAGTCCTGTAGCAAGGGCAAATGCCAATAAACCAAGAAAAGCTTCGAAAGCTGCTATGCTACTGGTGAGATATCCAACAGGATTTATCCTTCCGTAGCCCACTGTAGTAAAAGTCTGGGCGCTGAAAAAAAATGATTCAATAAAATTGTGAAAAAATGTTCCTTTTTCAATTCCTCCGAGATGATCAACTCCAATGGTATTGTAAATTAAAGCAAATAATAAATTGACTATAATGTATACAAGAAAAATAAAAAGAAAGAACTTCCAACGCGGTAATGAAAGCATCGAGTGATACCAGCTATATCTGTTCATTAGCGGAATGCCTCTTTTCTCCACATTGGGTTTGCCATCCCTATTGACAAACCTGCCGCCGCTGTTTTCACTGTTTACGCCAAAACCAGTGGCAATATCGGATGCGATTTTATTATATCGTTTAAATATGGCCATATTGTGAATGGTTGAAAATACAAGGTGTAATTTATTAAAACATCCTGAAGGATTAAACAATTTATACTTACGGGCAGTTTCAACTGGTTTGTGACACTTAATTTTCCTTTATTTGTATCGAAATGATTCCAATGCGGGAAATATTCAAATCAGGACTATTCAGATTCTTATTTACGGGATTCAATTTCCTGGCTGGATTATTTATCGCAGGTTTTTCAGGAACTCATGTTTTTGGGATTATTTCTCTGATGGTTGCGAATGCAGCAGTATTTCATATCATTACAGGTTTGGGATTCGATTCTTCTATTGTATGGCACGGCGCCAGCAGCCGGTTCAGTCCATTTAAAATATTCACGGTTACCTTTCTTTCTGCTATTACACAAATTTTGTTATTTGTTGCGGTATCATATATTTATTCAAGAATTACCGGCCATTTATTCCTCAGTAAACTAAGTGCAGGAACGGGTTTTTATTATGAGTTATTTTACTTTTCGGGCCTTGTTTTACTGGATAAATATGGTTCAATGTTATATGCACAACATAAATCTGTTATATGCAATAAGGTATTGTTGCTAATTACTTTTATTGGATTTGTATTTCTTGCACTTTGCTGGTTTAAATTAATTCATGTTGTGGTTGATCCATTTATTTTCTTTTGCCTCTTTACTTTTTTGCAGGCAGCTTCGCTTATCCTGCTTTATCATTTCAAAAATAATATCCGGTTAATTCCCTTTACTAAAGATGATATTTCATCTTTTCTTGGTTTTTCATTCATAGTTTTTATTACCAACCTTATTCAGTTTATCGCTTACCGGCTTGACTATTGGCTGATCAGTTATTATTTGGATAATGATCATGTGGGCGTTTATGCACAGGCAAACAAGTTTGCTCAGTTGTTATGGGTAATTCCTAATATAATAGCAGCTTTAGCGGCGCCTGCATTACTTTCCGGGAAAAGTAATTTTAAAGAAAAAGATTTTGCCGGCATTACCCGGACATTGAACTACTTGAATCTTCTTTTGACAGGCGGAGTTATTTTAACTGCTTTGATTGTGTATACCAATTTTCTTCCGGATGAATTCAGTAAAGGCTTCAGGCCCTTATTATTTATGCTGCCAGGATTTTATTTCTTTACAATTACACTTTTGCTGGCAGCGTACTTTTCTGCCAAAAGATTACTTTGGGTAAATTTTACAGGATCTTTCATTTGCCTGGCGATAATTAGCATTTCTGATATTATATTAATTCCCAGACTGGGCATTGAAGGTGCTGCATGGGCTAATACAATTGCTTATGCAACTGCTACAACTTTTAATATCATAATGTTTTTAAAAATAAGTAAAATACCTGTATCTGATCTTTTCAGATTTAAAAAAGAAGATTGGAATATTTTTAATAAACTTACATAATTGTATTGGAAAAATCTTTACCATATGTTCTCTGGCTACCTTCCTGGTATCCGAATAAATTGGCACCCTATGACGGGGATTTTATTCAAAGACATGCAAAAGCAGTATCGGCTTATATACCTGTCCATGTTTTGCACCTGGTTAGAGATGTAGAAGGAGTAGTCACAAAGTCAGTTAAAGTTGAAGAGAAAAAAGATGGCAATCTTAAGGAGATCATAATTTATTACTACTGCAAAAGATTTATTTCAAAAATCCCGGATCAGTTTTTCTCGTTGCAAAAATTTGGCAGACTGTATCGGAAATTTCTTTCAGAATATTTTTCACTTAATGGATTGCCGGCTCTTGTTCATGTACATATAGCATTCAAAGCTGGTCTTATTGCACGATGGATCAAAACAAAATGGGGAATTCCTTATCTGCTCACGGAGCAATGGACCATTTATCTTGATGAAGCGAAACCCCGGATGAATGACCTTTCTTTTGTTCATCAATACATGATCTCAAAAATTATTTCAGATGCTTTATTAGTTTTGCCGGTATCAGAATACCTGGGAGAAGCGTTACAAAAAAAATGGCCCGCTATCAAATATGAAGTTGTTCCCAATGTAGTGAATACAGATATTTTTTATCCTTTTAATCCTACTCTGAACGATAAGCTAAGGTTAATACACATATCTACACTTACATATCAGAAAGATCCGGAGAGTCTATTTAACGCAATTGGTATATTGAAAAAACAAGGGATTGATTTTTCTCTTGATGTCTTTGGCACAGGTTCTGATTATATATTATCGCTGGTTAAAAAAGAAAACGTGGAGCAAGAAGTGAAATTGCATGGAGAAGTGCCTCAGCCAATACTTTCAGAATCTCTGAGAAAGAGCGATGCCCTTATTCTATATTCAAGGTTTGAAACTTTTGGATGCGTGATAATTGAGGCTAATGCATCTGGAGTTCCTGCCATAGTCCCGGATACAGCTTTGATGCATGAGTTGGTAACAGATCATTTCAATGGATTACTGGTACCAAAAGGATCTGCTACAGAACTTGCAAAAGCTTTAATTGATTTTTCAAAAATAAAAAACTCTTTTAATAAAAATTTGATCGCCAATCAGGCAGCTGAAAAATTCTCCTATAACAGGGTAGGAAAAATGTATGCTGATATTTATACCCGTTATTATTTTATTTAACTGGATTTCAGTTTCTCAACTAAAGAAACATATTCTTGCATTGCTTCTTCCTTTGTTTTTCCTTTAAGCACAACCCAAGCTTCGTATTTGGCTTTGTTGACAAAGTCAAAAGGATTGGAAGGAGGTTCTGTATTTATATTTCCTACGGTTGCCTGCTTGTATAAGGAATAGAGTAGTAATAATGTATTATTACCGGGCTTCACGGCAAGTGTTTTACTGTTCGCAATGGCTTGTTCAAATTGTTCGTAAAGGCTCATAATTTATTTGCAAAGTTAGATTGTTTAATTTCTTCACATAATTTTTATAATAATGCCCGGATTTGCTAAGAGTCAATTATAAAATAAATTATAATAACTAACTTTATTCAAAATACATTTCAGTATGAAAACAGTCAAAGATATTTTACTTAGCAAGCCAACTGCCTACAATATTATTGACCCCTCAGCATTGGTTATTGATGCATTGCAAATGCTCAATTCAGTAAATCTCAGTTACCTGATAGTAATGGAGGGGGATATTTATAAAGGAATTTTCTGCGAAAGAGATTATAGCCGTAATGTCATTTTAAAAGGAAGATCCAGCGCTACCACCAGGGTTGAAGAAGTAATGACACGGGATCTTCCACTGGTGGATGTTTCAGATACCGTAGAACATTGTATGAACATTATGAATTCATTTAAATCCCGCTACCTGCTGGCATATGATGATCAAAAATTTGAAGGGGTTATTACCATTCATGATCTTCTTAGACAGGTAATAACCAATAAAGAGGCCGTATTTGATCATACACTTGCAGAAAGATTACTGGCTCATGATGAAAATGGAAGGGTTTATTGAATGTATTAATTTACCGGCTTGATCTACCAGTTTCTTAATATTTTTTTCTTTTTCTTTCACTCAGCATTGATGGTCTTTAATTGTTTTGGGTGGATCTGGAAAAAAACACGGCGGTGGAATTTATTAACTCTCATTCTTACTGCCGGATCATGGTTTATTCTAGGTATCTGGTACGGGTGGGGATATTGTGCATGCACCGACTGGCATTGGCAGGTGAGAGAACATTTGGGTTATTTTGATCAGTCAGTTTCTTATGTTCATTTCCTTTTATTGAAATTAAGCGGGATAAATTTTAATCCAAAACTTGTTGATAAAGTAACAGTGATTGTTTTCTTTGTTTCCATAGCAGCAAGTCTTTGGTTGAATGGAAGAGATTTTATTAAAGCCCAAAAAAAATAAACCGTTCTGTTTTGGCAGAACGGTTATTAAAACTTACATAGTTAAATTTTCCGTTAGATCATTATTGACCTTTTCTTTCTTTTTCTTCTTCTTGTTTTTCTTTTTAGCCAATAGAGATCCGCTCAGGAATTTACCGGCTTTTTTAATAGCGGCAGTAAATCTTTTTTTACTTATTTCATTTTTAAAATCTGCCAGGGATTCTTCTAATTTCGCCATAATTGATTTTCTCAATTCTTTTTTCTTCATTTTGCCGTTTGTTTCAGTTGTTTTCTTGCCCATTTTTTGAAAATTTATATTAAGGAAGGTATGAAAATCTTCAATTCATCCGGCACTATTTATGGATAAAATTTTTTAATCTGTGATTTTTAGGACTTACGGATAAGTTGCCGGAATAACAGGGCAACAAGCAAACAAAGAGTGCCGGCAATACCCCATAACCATATAAAGCCAAAATGATCTGCTATTTGTGCCCCTGATACTGGCCCAATCGTTTGTGCAGCAGACCATGCCATAGTATAAAGTGCTGCATATTGACCCCGGTTTCCCGTCTGTGTCCTGCTTATCCAGAAACTATTCATAAAGGGCATAGCAAGAATTTCTCCGATAGTAACAGTGATTATTAAAACAAATGCCAACGCCGGAACAATACCAGGAATATTCAGTAGTAAGAAAAACACCCCTACCAGGAATATGCCAATGGAAATGTAATGAATGCTCTTTCGTTTGCCTTCCAGTTTATAAATCAATACCATTTCCACTATAGCTATTATTATACCATTAGCAGCAAGTAATAAACCGATCAGGGGTTCTGAGAAATGAAGCTCTTTTTTAAAAAACACAGGCATATTAGTAAATAGTTGAAAAAAACAACTGGCAAACAGCATAGTAAAAAGAATAAACAGAAGGTAAGTTTTATCCTTATATGCCGAGACAACCGGGGAAAAATGTTCCTTTTTATTACTTGAAATTTTAAAATTGATCGGTTTAAGATATATCCATAACAAAATTGCTGCCATAATATTTGTACTGCCATCTACCCAAAACAGTAATTCATAATTTATTTTAGCAAGCAATCCGCCCAATCCACTACCAACAGCCCATCCCATATTTATTGCCAGCCGGTTCAATGCATATGACCGGGTTCTGTTTTCTTCTTTACTGTAAAATGCAATGGCTGTTGAGTTAGCCGGGCGGAAGGCTTCATTGATAAAACTGAGAAAATAAGTAAACAGGCAAATAAGGGAATAACTTTTCATTTGACCCAAAACAAAAAATAAAATTCCGCCCCCGGTTAATGTGATAAGTTGTACCGGGTAAAAGCCTATCCGGTCTGTAAGCTTGCCTCCCAAATAGGCGCCACTAAATGCACCAAGTCCAAACAGGCCAAATACAATCCCTGCCTGACCTACACTATATCCCATTTTAGGGCTGGTAAGATAAAGCGTCATGAATGGGACCACCATAGTACCGCTTCTATTGATAAGCATTACCAAGGATAACAGCCATGTTGATCGTGATAACCCGGAATAGGCATTTCGATATGTGCTAACGGTAGTATGTATCATACAAAACAGCAAATTTACCGTTTGTATATTTTCATATTGTAATAATTAAAATAGCGTGGCAGATAGATTTTTTTTTATACATTTAAATCTTAAACTACTTAAGAATGAAAAAATATTCTGTTTTACTTATTCTGGGAATTGCTTCCTTGTTTTTAACTTATTGCAGTTCTTCCAAAAGAGCTGCCCGAAGAGCTCCAAAAACTACTTATGTTACTGATTTGTCAACTGTAATTGCCACTAATTGTACACCTTGTCACATCCCTTCAAAGGGTGGGAACAAAAAACCCTATAACAATTATGCTAATGCTAAAGCTGATATTGATGAAATGATTCGCCGTATCGAATTAAATCCCACAGACAAAGGGTTTATGCCATTCAAGAAAACAGAAAAACTTTCTGCAGATGTAGTTGCTGTTTTTAAAAAGTGGAAAGCTGATGGACTATTAGAAAACAGGTAAAATAAAAAACAAAAAAATATTTAACGGATACAGCAATGTATCCTTTTTTTATTCAATAACTGAAAGCTGAATATTTTTTTCTAAAATATCAAACTCCAGTTTTTGAGTGGGAATTCCAAATCGTTCATCAACCGGGAATGGTTTTTTTTCGCCTGTTTTAAAATATCCCTTTCGTTCATACCAGGCTATTAATTCATGCCGAATAGAAATGACAGTCATATATATTGAAATACAATGCAGATTCTTTGCATGCAACTCAGCAGACTCCATTAATTGCTTGCCTATACCTTTTGCCTGGGCGGAAGGAGAGACACAAAGCATTCCCAGGTAGAGTTTATTTTCGTTTTTTTGAAGAAATACACAGCCTTCAATGTTATTTTGATCATTAAGATATTTTAGGAAAGCGGTTCCGGGTGTATTCATCATTTCATGTACAATAGTTTCATCTGTTCTTTTATTGCCCAGCAACAGATCAGCTTCTGAAGTCCACCCTTTTTTAGATTCTTCGCCACGGTAAGCAATATCCAACAAAGCAACCAGGGCAGGTATATCGGTAAAATCGGCAAAATCGATTGGCATGTGGTAAAGATATTTTTTTTATCACAATAATCTGACCGACAAATTATTTGTGTCAGTAAAGAGCCTGATGGTATAATTTGTGCATAGCGACGACTCCTCACTTATTTTATTTATACTTTTCTCAATAGCGTGGGGGTCCTTTACTAAAAAGACAGAAACATTATTTTTTTATTTTGAAAGTATAAGAGCCGGTTATATTATTACCATTGCTTTTATCCCAAACCCGGAAATTGATATTGAAGGATTTTATATCTCCGGTAATTGAAGTAATAATTGCTTTCAGGGATATATATTTTGCATCTTCCGCTTTATATTCCTCTTTACCCGGAAATAAATCATCTTCATATAAAACAAGTGAACCATTGTCAGTAGTAATTTTTTCTGATGCACCCAGAACTACTTTTTCATTATTAGTATTCCAACCTGCAATTTCCAGATGGAGGAATATGGGTTTATTCAGGGCAGTTTGGTTTTCCTTCAATTCATTTCTGTCTTCATCTGCCAGATAGGCTTTTGAAACTGTAAGCCCATCTGTTTTCAATTTGACCCCATTTTTAATCTGGCTGGATTTACCAGTTTGTGCTGATAAAGCAACTGATAAAATTGCAAAAGCAATTGTTAGAAAAAGAATTCGGAGATTTTTTTGCATATTTTTTATTATAAAGATAAAACTGTTTAAGTCTTTTAAACATAAACTAAATAAATAAGTAGGATGCGTTATGAATTTCTTTGAAGTATAATTTTGAAAGACATTGATGGAATGGGGAAAAATTTGTTCAGAATAAAAACATAATTGATTGGTTATTGGCACGATTTTGGAAATAAAATTGGCCTTAACATCCCCTCTATTAATTCTTTTTTAAAAACTGAAATGCTATGAAAACTATCAAATCAACCTTACCGGGTATTTTCTTTGCCGTAGTTTCCGTTATGATTATATTGTTTGCCTGTCAGAAAGAATTTTCAGCAAATAAGGTGAATCGTACCGGTAAAACCCAATTATCAATATTTCTTACAGATGGACCGTATGACTTTCAGCAGGTAAAAGTTGAAATTCTTGGAATAGCAATAAAAATTGATACTTGTCGCCGGAACGGAGATGACGATCATGACCAGCCTGGCTGTGATGATGATCATGATTCGCTGAGGGCAAGTTGCGAAATATGGGATACGCTTCAAATACGTCCTGGTATTTATGATTTAATTAAACTGCGCAATGGTCTGGACACTTTGCTGGCGAGCGGATTTTTATTAAATGGCAAAATTGAAAGAATAAAAATTACACTGGGAAATAAAGACAGCGTAATGGTGGATAGTGTAGTGCATCCACTACACCTCTTCAATAACCAGAATTTTGTTTTTGTTAATATTCATCGGGAGCACCTTGATTCTATTTCTTCCAATAATTTTCAGTTGTTCCTGGATTTTAATCTCGCCAGGTCGATTAAAATTATCAATGGTGAATATTGGCTGAAACCGGTGCTGAAACCTTTTGGCAAACACAGCAGTGGTGAAATAGAAGGGAAAGTAAGGCCTGTTCATTCTTTTGGTAGCATCATGGCCTATAATGCCACCGATACAGCTTTTGCAAGACCCTGGGATGAAGGAGAATTTAAGATCCGGGGATTAAAAGATGGAACTTATAATTTGTTTGTTGATGGGTTAAATGGTTACAAAGACACAACGATTAACAATATTTCAGTATCCAGGGGTAGGAGTACTAAGTTGGGTACAATAGTTCTGAACCAGTGATAATGCAAAATAAATTTTATAAAACCGGGTAAAGCCCGGTTTTTTTATTCTGATGATTAAAAATGTACTGAGTAAAAAGAAAGCTGAAGTTTTTGCCGGACATTATTTGTTTACGAAGAAATTTTTACAAGAATAATGCTCCCAAATAATAAAAAAATATTGGGGTGATAGTCCCTGTAAAGTAACAAGAGAGATTTTTTAAAAAATCAATACCCTTTTCTTCTAAATTTTTATAAATTTTTCTGTAATTTTTTTCTTATCCGCCAGCAATTTTATATAATAAATTCCGGTTGAAAGTTTTGAAGTGTTGATTTCAGAAGCTCTTCCAGTAACAGATGATTTGATCACTGTCTGCCCCATTGAATTATAAATAAGGAATTCTGTGCCGGTTTTTATGGAACTGCCGCAAAAAAGATTTAATTTTTCCCTTGTAGGATTAGGGAATAATTTTATCTCAAAAGGTTCAATATTGATCCTGAAAAACTTTGATGCAGGAACAGGTTGTTTGGATATACCCGGGCCATCATATTGTAATGTTAACACCTGGGCGCCTCCTTTTTCAAAAAAAGAAATAGTTATCGCATGCTTACCTGCCTTTAGACCAATTCTTCCGGAAGCCTCTGTAGCTGGATGAAGGCCATCATTGTTAATTAAATTAAGATCGCCGATGTATAGTTTGCTGCCATCATCTGAATTAAGATAAAATGTATAATTGCCATCTGTTGGTATATCAATAAAACCGTTGTATTGCATGGCAAAATTATCGAGCTGCAAAACCGGAGAAAAATTCAAGTTGTCTGTATTGCCAGATTTAACAGGAATCATCTGGCTGAAGTCTGGCAAATAATTCCATTCTCCTTCGTAGTATTGATAATCTAATCCGTTAGTTGTATTAACAGGATTTTCAGGATCTCTTAATTTACCCGCTTCAACAACTCCATATACTGCAACTTTATTGGAAAAAGTAGAAATATAAACTTTTCCATTGGCGATGGTAGGGGAGCAGAACTTAGCAAATTTTCCCAACCTGTCTCTGGTTGTTAATTGTTCGCTGTTCCATAATTCGCGGGATATGTCAGCAGCATCAAAAGCACGGAGCATTCCATCTACAGTTCCATGATTGGCATCTTCGATGGTGGGAATAGTTGCCCATAGTATAGCGGAACCCGGAGTATTTCCATTTGCAGAAATAGATAACATAGCTCCGGGCATCCCTTGATTGGGGGCCTGCGGACCAAGAGCAGCAGGTATTGTATTATACAAACCATTATTCAGCCTGGTTGCTTTCAACCGGTCATATTCCGACCACCAGTAAGTCATTCCTGTTCCGGCAACATCTGACCAGAAAACAGTAGAGCCATGCATATGCCCATTGAAAATTTTGAACCGTTGTAGACAGGTATCTTGCGCAAGGTTGAATTTTCCAAGATTGTCGCGATTGAGCAAATACAATATGCCTTCTTTTCCACTGCCTGTTACCAGGTTTGTTCCCGGTATCAGCAAAGCCCCATCACTTCCAAGATCAATATCATCCTTATCAAGTGCAGCCTCATTATAAGGAGCAAAATAATCTACGACATCAAGCGTATTGCCACTGGGTTTTAATCGTAGAAAACAATCACCATAGTCTTTTGTGACAGGATTGAATTTGCCATTGCCGGTGATGACATATAAATCACCATTGGCATCCACCGCAGGTCCTTGCCCCGACATCCAGATTCCGCCTTCATCTCCGTTGGGCGTGGTATTGAAAATTATTTTTTGTGAAAGATCGTTGGCATCATATCCAAATATCCATCCATGATAAGGTGGGGTATCACAATAACCGGCATAACTCACATACAGGATTCCGTTGGATAATACCAAAGCAGAACGCTGGTTTTCATTTACACTTATAAAAGGGATCACTCCATTGGCGCCGCCAACCCCGGTTCCGGTTGTATTGCCTTGTATGATTTTTGGTGAACCGCTTTTTTCCGCGCCGGTAGTAATATCAAGGGCATGAATATGGTCAATGTATTGGCTGCCTTCTTTTGTTTTGGCAACCAGGTAAATTGTTTTCGAAGACAAGTCAATATATGGAGTACTTAAAATTCCTATTTCAATTTTGATGTCATTATAAGTTCCACACGATTTACCAATATTTGGGTCGGGTAAAGGAACTGATGGCCCCATATTCACCTGCCACAGGGGTGAAGAAACCTGTGAGGGATCATCTGCATCAAAAGCATAAAGATCATTATGCATCGTGGCAATAAATAAAACATTCCTTGTTCCCTTGCCTGGTATATCGAGTCCACTTACATAAAGTGGCTGAGCATATACATGACCTGATACCAGATATTCAAAAAGTTTTCCGAAAGAGTAAGGCACAACATTATTTGTATTTAATATTGTTTCATTCAGGTTGGCGCCGGTGCGGAAAAGATCGTTGTGTTGTGTCAAAATATTTAATTGTGCATTTATCATCAACGATGACATTAAATAAAGAATGAGAAAAAAAGTAAGAAATCTTTTCATTTTTATAGATTGGAAAGCAAAAATATGGGTTTAAAAACTTTGTTTGGAATCTTAAAAAAATAAAACAAACTGAACACTTACATAACTGATTTTTGTCTCCAATTTTACAATTTGATTTTTCGTGGATTATTTCTTTGCATTAACAGATGGACTTCTATTGAGTATATATTTTGAAGCCAGTGTCGGATCGCCAAATAAAAAATCTTTCCTAATTTCATTACACAATCTGTTTTATGAGTATAATTTTCAAAAAAATCATCGCGGGAATTCTTAGTGGTTTCCTATTGCAATCAGCCCTTGCACAGCATATGGGTAAAGTAATTGAAGAAAGAACTGTAAAAAGTACGCTTCTTAACCGGTCTGTAAAGTACACAGTATATCTTCCGGCTGATTATGACCGGTCGGAAAGAACCTATCCGGTAGTGTACCTCCTCCATGGATATACAGATGATAATACCGGATGGCTCCAGTTTGGAGAAATTAACCGTTATGCCGATAAGGCGATCGAAGATGGAACCATTCCTCCCATGATTATTGTGATGCCCAATGGAGATTCAAGCTGGTACATCAATTCTTATGATGGTAAAGAGAAGTATGAGGATTTTTTTATCACAGAATTTATGCCGTCTATTGAAAAGACTTACCGGATTAAATCGCAAAAAAAATATCGTGGTATAGCCGGGCTTTCAATGGGTGGATTCGGCACATTGAATTATGCTTTGAAATACCCGGATCTGTTTGCTGCCGCTGCGCCATTGAGTGCCGCTGTGTTTGATGACAGCGCCATGGTTAAAATGCGGGATGACCGTTATGAAAATATTTTCGGGCAGTTATATGGCCGTGGGTTGAAAGGAAGTGACCGTTTGAATAAAGCATGGTATGATAATTCAACATTAAAGATTGTGGAAACTAAAACCGCAGACGACCTGAAGAAAGTCCGTTACTGGATTGATTGCGGCGATGATGATTTTCTTACCAAGGGTAACAGCCTGCTGCATATTTTACTTACAGATAAACAAGTACCACATGAATACCGTGTAAGAGACGGCGAGCATAACTGGACTTACTGGCGAACCGGCATTGTAGATGCTTTAGCGTTTATTGGTAAAAGTTTTCACCAGTAATATCGGTTTCACTTGTTGTGAGACCCGGTTCTTTTCAACTATGAATACAACCCCTGCCGGGCTGAAAACTTAACACTGCCTGCTAAATCTAAATTGTAGCTTTCAAGTAAATTTTCATATTATGAACCTTTCTGTTTTAATTATTATAGGGATTGCAGCAGTTGTATTAATCGTTTTCCTTGCGATACGTAATCAAAAAGATAAAAAAGAAGTAGTGGAACAAATTAAAAATGATTTCCCGAAAGCAAAAGCAGGAGACGAGGACATTGGTGTTGAAGAAAAAATTTAATTGTTATTGACAGATTTTGCAAAACTTGTTCCGACCTTGTCGGGAACTGATCCGCAAACACTCCCGATAGCCAGCGGAACTCCCGATTACAATTAAACACTTTTTATTTCTTTGAACATCCGGGATAACAGGGGCTTTGTATTTAAGGAAAACTATTTTGAAAAAATTGTCCTGAGCTTTTCTATATTTTGAGTGCCTTCATACCTGATGGGTACCTCCTTAGTGATCCCGGCTTTCTTTACACGGGCAATACCATCAATTCTTATCATTGCTTCCTTCTTGTTCCAAATATCATGATGATTGGTTAAAACACTGAAGTTATCCAGTTTGATAATGGCTGGCACCACAAAATCACTTGTTTTAAGAACTTTTACATCATGCTCCATATCGAAACGGCCAAGGAAAATATCATCAACATAAACTTTGCCGCTGGCATCGTTCAGTTGTACACCATACCTGTTGGGATTGTAGTAAATAAGGTTGAGGCCGGCTGTTGTTTGTAAAAGGCCGACACTTATCAGACGTACATCCCGGATATCTCTGTATTCCGGTTCTTTGATAATCCCTGAATTACAAGATGCAAGTAAAAAAACAGCAGGGGCAAGGGTAAATATTAATTTTTTCATGGTTGTAATTTTTTTTGGTGAATTAAAATATAACGCAGACACTAATCAAACTATCGGGCCACTTTACGTTAAATAAATGTGAAGGTAGGTTCTTAGCAGGAATTAAATAGTAGCCGGGCATTTTAAGAATACTGAACACTTGAGATAATGGGGCAATTGAGATGCAATTTGTCCTTCATCGTAACAAAATTTAATTCCTTAAAGGTTAAATTCTGTTACCGAATTATCTGACTTCTACAGCAATGACGAAGTCTCCGTGACTTTAAAATGTCTTTCTCACAGCGGAGTCTTCGTCATTGCGAGGCGGTGAAATTAAACTGGATGCACTTTAGTTCGGTGAGCCGAAGCAATCTGTAGTCTGTTTGTTGGTACACCTTGCACAAGCCTAAGCGACATACCAACAAAGGCGTAATTATTTATTATAACTAGTGGAGATTATTTGAATCTTTTGTTGTGCTTGCCAATTCCTTTTTTCTTCTTTTAATGAACAAGTTCGAAATAATAAAATTATAAAAGAAATAATTACTAGTATAAAAAACCAATTTATTGCGCCTATATGAGTTCGTAGATTCAATAGCTTGGGTTTGTCAATAGCTTTTAATTCAATATCAGGTTTTTTTTCAGTATCTATTCTGTCCTTTATTTCACTTTTAATTATTGCACCAAATAACCCATGTACAGGTTTGTCCGATTCAAAATCTATTAGACCTAATTTCTTTTCGTACATGTACCCATTATTTTGATACGTCCATATTATTTCATTATTCCTATGGTTTAACAAAAAAAACAGAATAGAAAGTAAAATACCAACCAAGCATGATAATACGTAAATAAAGACGGTGAAATGTTCAGGCAGGGACATCCAAGTAAGTATAAAATAGTACAAAGCGGAAATGATTACAATATATCCACCAAGTAACTTATGCCGCCAATCAAGAAAAAATCTACTAGATGTAACAATCTGTTCGTAAACAAATTTTAATTTTTCATCTTGATCCATAATTTAAAGATTTAATAGGTTACTCTAATATAGACATTCATTTAATTAAGTCCAATAATGCTTTGAACGTACAAGTGAGTGACACAACAGACGATGATAGTAGCACAAAAGCTCAGTACCCAACTATGCTTTTAATAAATTAAAAGCTTCGCCGGGCAGGCATAATCCCTTCTCTCTAGTCGCTTTTCGTTACCTTCGCACCTCATTAAAAATCAATAAGCCCCTTTAGGGGTTTGGCTATGAAGAACATCCGTAATTTTTGCATCATCGCACATATTGATCATGGCAAATCCACCCTTGCTGACCGCCTGCTGCAAAGTACCGGCACCGTCAGCGACCGTG
>JAHEZE010000154.1 GCA_023251235.1 Sphingobacteriales bacterium
ACAGCAAGGAACAGCATTAAAAATTCCCAGAAATAATGTGTCCATTTTTTCCTGCCCCGATGTCCTGAGCTTGTTGAAGGATCGGGGTCGGCAGTATGTGAGTGGGCATGTACTTCCATAAATTATTTATTTCAGGTGATATTCTTTTTTTATCAACTTTATTAACGCCCTGGCTTTGCTTATTACAACTATAAAACCATAATTTGGCCCATAATCAATAATGCGAACGTTTCCGGCCAATTCATTAATTAATTTATCATAAGCTTCTGCCATTGTTTCTTTTGTATGTTTTTTCTCATAAATATCAATCATGCTAATAAATAAAGAATCGTTATCCCATTCTGATGAACGGTTAAACTGACTGACATCCAGATCTCCCAGCTTGCCAACGCCCCATCTTCCCATCCTGTTAATAACATTATAGTCAAAGACAGTATGTTTTAATTTTTCAAGCTCATGAAAAAATAATTGATAATCATCTTGCCCATGAGAAAAATTATTTATAACGAAAGCATCATAATCGACAATATCCCTGGCTACATCCTGTTTCCTGATAATACGGAAGCCACCAGCGTTTTTTAATTGCGAAACAGTGCGGTTAGTGTAATTGAAGTTGACAATATCATCTAATTCTGCGATTATACGATAAGCCCTAAGTAATCTTCTCTTGTCTGCATGGTGTGATAACAGGTTGCTTACTGAATCATACTTTATCTTTACGGTTTCAAAAAATTCCATCATCTGTGTCAGCTTCAATGAATCAGCCCGCAGGTCTTCCAGCATACTTTTCATAAACTGTTTCTCTCTTTGATGTTCTACCTGGTGTTCCCGAAAATTTTCTGCCATGAAACCACAAAACACAGCAAGAAACAACATTAAAAACTCCCAGAAATAATGGGTCCATTTTTTTCTTTCAGTATGTGCCCCGCCCGGGGCGGGGGAACTGTGGGCATGTACTTCCATAAATGATTTATTTCTCCAAAGGAGTCCCTTCGGACAAGTGATATTCTTTTTTTATCAGTTGAATTAATTCTATAGCGACCACTTTCATATTTGTTTCTGCACCTATAAGTCCCAATTTTGTATTCTTGATATAAGAAAGCATGCCGGCCAGCCGTAACAGCACTTTGGACTCATAGGTTAGCAAAGATGGATTTCCCTGGGGTCTGGTGATAGTATTATCCGGTTTTACAACGTCTCCAAACAATATAGGATGAAATACATCAATAGCCATTTTACGGTATTCTTGTTGTTCATCCATTCCAACGTTTTGTAAATAGGTGATAAACACCAGGAGATTATAATATTCAATGATAGCTTTAGAAACCTTTTCTTTTCTGATAAGCCTGAATCCTCCGGAGTTTTTCATTTGCTGTATAGTAAGATCATGCACGGCAAGGCGAATACCCCGTGAGGCCCAGCGGCCCAGGTAGTACAAATCAGATCCGTGTTCTTTTATATCATTACTATTTAACAGCCTGATCAGGGAATCATTCCTTTCTAAATGAGCTGCACAATCATTAATGTTGGCAGTAAGTATCAGGGTGTCCTCCCTGAGATCTTCCAGCAAGCTTCTGATAAATTGCTTTTCTCTGTCACTTTCAATTTTATGCTCCCGAAGATTCTCTGCCAGGAAACCACAGAACACAGCGAGGAACAACATTAAAAACTCCCAGAGATAATGAGTGAATTTTTTTCTCGCAGTGTGGGTGTGGGCATGTACTTCCATAAATTATTTATTTCAGGCGATATTCTTTTTTTATAGTATTGAGCAGCTTTTCCCCTTTACCAATAAGAGCTTTTACTTTATTTTGAAGTACGATATTGGATGATTTCATGCTGTGAAGTGAGCCATTAAAGTCAGGAAGAGAAGCCATTGCCGTGGGTAATAAAGTTACATTGGACGGAGGTTCATGAATAGCGCTTAAACTGTCTATCATCAGGTCCATCACATTGCCGTCAAATATCCTGTATAGGTGTGGAAGGCATTGTAACATGTAAGTATTTTCTCTGTCTTCGGTTAGAGCCATGTCCCGCACTGCCGCATCGTATAGAACAATGGCATCTGTAACGGCCTGTTTCCTGAGCAGTCTCATATTGCCGCCGTTCTTTAGTTGTTGAATGGTTCTGTCGTTATAAGTAAAAACTACCGGGGAAAGACGTTGCATGTGCCGGCTGAAATAATAAAGCCTTGATATGAATTTATCTCTTTGAGAGCTGTTTAATAAAGCGGTAAGTGAATCGAACATTTCTTTTCTCCGGTTTCTTTTAACCAATATTCCGTTTAAAGCGGCTGTATCCAGTTTAATATCATCTGCCATTGAACGGATAAATTGCATCTCCCACCGATGCTCTACTGTATGCTCCCTGAAATTTTCTGCTAAAAAGCCACAGAACACCGCAAGGAACAACATAAGAAACTCCCAGAGATAATGGGTCCATTTTTTCCTTTCGGTATGTGTATGGGCAGGTACTTCCATACTTTTTAGTTTAAGTGATATTCTTTTTTGATTAATGCCAATAAAGTTCCTGCTTTAATTTTTATAAATGTCTGCAATCCCATGTTTTGTTTTACTATATTCTGAAATGTGATCAGGCTATTCAGGTATTCATCCATGTATTGTTCATTAAGGGGTATTGTCCGATCAGGTGAAAATTGTTTCTTGAAATAAGCAGTATCTGTTAAAATCTTCAAAGCACTTCTGCCCTCAAGTAATTTTTGAACTAACTTTTTATTTTCAAACATGAAATCGGTTTCATAAATATCACGCAAGCTCATTCTTTTAATTTGCTGATCGTAAGCTTCAATTGAATCCACGATATTTCTGTTTCGGATCAGCCGCAATCCCCCTGAATTTCTTAATTGATCAAGGGTACCGCTATTTTGAAAAAAAGCGGCATGTCCAAACAGTTGAAGGATCAAACCATATTGACGAGCCGGTAAATTGGAAGAAGCATTATTTGAAAAGAAAAGAAATAAGGAATCCATGATCGACAGCCTCACATTGCGGTATTTTTTTAGATTATCCAATTGGAGTGTATCCAATTCAAGATCTTTTACCAGTGATTTCATAAACTCTTTTTCATGGCGTTGCTCAACAATATGCTCCCGCTGATTTTCTGCCAAAAAACCACAGAACACAGCGAGGAATAACATTAAAAATTCCCAGAGATAATGTGTCCATTTTTTCCTGTGGTCCCGATAGCTATCGGGATGGGTGTGGGAATGTACTTCCATAGTTTATAGCTTTTCGGTTTTACTTTCTCGCTTGTTACAAATACTATTTTGATCTACCGGTTTATTATCAATACAACCCCACTTTTCCATTTACCGATTCAAAAAGTTTTTTTGAATCAAACCCGACACCGTTCTTAAAAACGGTCTCCGTATTGCGCACATTTTTTATTTCTTTTTCCGGATCTCCGTTCATCAAAACAAGGTCGGCCCTTTTGCCGGTTGCAATCGATCCGATCTCTTTTTCCCGGCCAAGGTATTCCGCTGCATTCAACGTACAAATTTTCACAGCTTGTGAAAATGTAAATCCGGCTTCTACCAGCAATTCAAGCACATGCCTGTCGGCATAACCGGGAATGGTACGGCCTGCACCTGTCGGATCAACGCCTGCCATTAATTTTCCGCCCAAATCCACAAACATTTTTTCCCAGGCCATTTCTTTTTTGAAAAGTGCAATATCTGAAGAATCCTTTCCATTGGCTGCCAGGAAATTTTTTTCAATGACCTCCTTTATGGGCGGCGCCAATGCATTTTCCCCGCCACCGGGTACCATTTCCCTGCCGGTATTGGGTTCAAATACGGGCAGGGTGGAAGTAAGCGTAACTTTTTTTTCTATTAAGAACAACATCAGGTTTTTCATGGCTTCACTATTCAGTTCTAAACTCTTTAAAGAAGGTGTAACAGCAACGAAGGGACAAACATTTTCTTTTTTGCCTGTTACAAAATCACTGGAAGGAATAAAACCATGCTCGAGATTATCAATACCCAGTTCGGCTGCTTCCCGGTAGGTTATGGAACATAAGTGGCCGGTTACTTTTAAATTATTTTTATGCGCTGTTGCAACTACTTTTTTTAAATCATCCCTGGTAATATTCATATATGCTTTAAATGATGTGCAGCCACGGGTGATCCAGTAATTCATTTCTTGTTCTG
>JAHEZE010000155.1 GCA_023251235.1 Sphingobacteriales bacterium
TTGCAGTAAGAAAAATGATGGGCACCTCTTCATCCAATTCTCTTATTTCATCGGCAACGGTAAAACCATCTTTGTTGGGCAGCATTATATCCAGTATGCAGATATCTGGTTTATTTTTTTTATATACCCCTGTTGCCTTTGCCCCATCGCTTTCCATTACTACTTCAAAGCCGCGGCTCTCCAGGCTTTCCTTGACAATCTTACCAAGGAACAATTCATCTTCCACATAAAATACTTTTGTCTTACTCATATTGAAAAATACTATGCTTGATTTTTTTACCGCAGAGAAACTCTGCGTTAACTTAACGTCCTTAATTCTCTGCGGTTAAACATTTTTTGGTAATACAATAATAAACTTTGATCCCAATCCCGGTTTACTTTCCACTTCTATCTTTCCATTATGTTTTCGAATTACATGCGCCACGTAGCTTAGTCCCAAACCATAGCCCTTGGTATTATGCGTATCGCCTGCAGGCACACGGAAAAATTTTTCAAACACTTTGTCCTTATATGCAGGATCAATACCGATGCCATTATCTGCAATAGAAAATTCAACATCATTCTCTCTTTCTTTCATTTCAATTTTTATTGCTGTGTTTCCATTGCCGTACTTTAATGCATTATCCAGCAAATTAAAAACAACACTCAGTAAATGCAGGCGATCTCCCTGTAAAGAACTGTCTCCTTCCTGGTTCACAGTAACTGTTGCATGTTTTTTTTCAATCTGCAGTTTCATAGAGTCTACTACTTCATCCACAGTATCTTTCAGGTTGATGAGTTCGTATTTAAGTTCCACTTCTTTGTTTTCGAACATAGAAAGCTTAAGCACTTTATCTACCAGTAATGAAAGACGATGCAGTTCATTCTGAGAAATGTCCAGGTATTCTTTTGTACGCTGCGGATCATTGATGGCATTAAAATTTCTTAAAGCTTCAATAGCTACTCCTACTGTAGCAATCGGTGTCTTTAATTCATGAGTGATATTACTGATGAATTCGTTTTTTATTTCTGCCAGCCTCCTCTGTCTTTGCAGGCTGCGGTACATCAATACAAAAGATAAAATAGTAATGCTTACCAGGAACAGGGAAAACAAAATGGGAGAAATAAGTTTCCTGATAAGATAGACAAATGAATTACCCAGATTCATTTCATAAGTAACCGGGTGGGCAAAGCCAATCGTAACTTTATTCGATTCTGTTCTTTCCTCTGTCATCATTTTTTTATGAGGTAAACTATCTGTTCTTAATACAGAAAAAGAAACATTTATTCCCTGGCTCTTTAAGTTTGCATGAAAGGCCGAATCAATTTCAGAAACCCTGAGTGAATCCTGCAAGGAATCCACATTATATAAAAACCGGAAGAATTCACCGGGAGGGCCGCGGCGTTCCAGTTTTATTTCTTTTGCAGAATCATCATGCATCATCAGGTTTGAATTGGTAACCGAGATCAGCATATCCGTTTTCTTGCGGGGTTGGCTGCGAATGGAATCGCTTTCCTGCCGTTCCTTCTCTTTCATAAAACGAGCAATCTTTTCCCCTGTATGAAAAGCTTTGTCATTCTTTGCCAAAGAATCATTCACACGAATGGTAATATCATTTAATAAACCAGTCATCTCATCTCCTGCAAAAGGATGGCCGCCCGGAAAAGCTGAACTTTCCGCTACCTCCACTCTTATCTTTCCCGTTGAATCATTAAAAAATTTATCCAGCTTTAGTTTTTTTGCCTGTAGTTTACGAACCGCTTCGCGGAATGCCACATCGGTTTGAAATTCCAGATTCTTTTTTTCCTTTTTATAATTCTCACTCAGCCAATACAACTGGAACCCGACTATGATTAATATAGGGACAGCCATTAATAACAATGATCCTTCCCTGTGTAATGTGCCCTTTTGGCGATGGTCTTGTATATTCTTACTACTTCTCATTTCAGGAAACAAATTTAGCTAATCGCCGGATGGAAGCTGACGGGTATTAACCTTTATTAACTTTAAAGAAAGGTGGTTTAACTTTCCGACGGTAAAAGAGAGCTTAGCTTTGACAAAATAATTTACTGATATGAAAAAACTATTGATTGCGCCAGCAATGTTTTTTATTGCAACTGCCGTAAATGGCCAGGTAAAAGAAGGTAAAATTCTTTATGAAAGAACTTTCCAGATGCAGATACATATAAACGATGATAACCCTGCCATGCAAAATATGATTCCGAAGGAAAGAAAGGATAAGTTTGAATTGCTGTTTACTGAAAACAAAAGTTTATGGCAGCCGGTGCCGGATGAAAACCAGGGCGACGATAACACTTTCAGCGATGGCGGCGGTGCAAGAATAATAATGCGAATGGCAGGTAGTGAAGATATTACCTACCACAATATTGCGGATGCAAAAAAAGTAGAGCAACGGGAGTTAGGGGGGAAAAATTATATAGTTACCGACAGCATCCGGAAATTAAACTGGAAAGTGGCAGGGGAAACAAAAACTATTCTTGGTTACAATTGTATGAAAGCAACCACACAGCGAACACAGGAAAGTATGCGAATGAATATGGATAATGGAAAGACAACAAGAGAAAAAGTAATTGACACGTTGAATATTGTTGCCTGGTTTACCAATGAAATTCCGGGATCTTTCGGGCCTGAAAATTACCAGGGACAATTGCCGGGAACTATTCTTGAAATGGATGTAAATAATGGAAGAAATGTTTTTAAAGCTGTGCAGCTAACCCCGAAAGTTGATGCGGCTTTAATTAAAGAACCTACCAAAGGGAAAAAAATGACACCGGATGAATTTGCCAAAGAAAGAGAAAAACTTTTTAAAGAAATGCAGCAGAATGGCGGAGGCGGTCAGCGGTTTAATATAAGAACGAATTAAGAAAGTTGTTATCCTTAAAAAGCTCCAGATAAATTGGAGCTTTTTTATTACTGAACGTTTTTATCCTTGTCCCAATTAAATCTAATAATTTTAAACGTTGTTCGGGTCTGGTTAAAAAGAAATATCCGGCTTTAAACTTATAAGAAAATAGATAATGATAGGAATAATTGTTCAGCTTGCTCTTTCCTGGTTAATCATATGGTTTTTTAAAAAGGGTAACTTATCCGTGCTGGGGTTTTTTCCCACTAAACGCCGGTTGCTGGACTTTGGAATATTTTTTTTAATCACCGCCCTTTGTTGTTCATCTGATTTTTTTATGCGGATGTGGTTTGCGGGGCAACAATGGAAGCTAAACCCTCACCTTTCCTCAGAGCTTATTCTTACCGGCATCTGGTGGAATATTAAATCTGTTTTATTCGAAGAGCTTATTTTCCGGGGAGTACTACTTTATATCCTGATTAAAAAAATTGGCCCGTTAAAAGCTATCCTGATTTCTGCCATTGCATTTGGTATTTATCACTGGTTTTCATTTGAGGTACTGTGGGATGTTAAACAAATGGCGGTAGTTTTTATTATGGCCGGCACAATGGGTTTACTATATGCATATGGTTATGCAAAAACATTCTCACTGTATATTCCCTGCGCCATTCATTTAGGATGGAATGCAACCCGGAGTGTACTTTTTTCAGAAAGTGTTATTGGAAATCAGTTATTCATTCAGGTAAAACCTGTACCCGAACTGCAGGTTTCCTACTTTACATTTTTCTGCATTTTGCTTATACCGGTAATAAGTGCTTTACTAATAAATTTTTTAATATTGAAGAATCGGAAACGGGTTAACCTCCTTAATACCTAGCAGGATTGTCTTTGTTTTTATTTTACCTTCTTATGATCACATTCCCACCATGACCTCCGCTATTGGCACTCATCTTATTTAAACTGTAAGTGAAACTGAGTAAAAAGAAGCGGCGCAGTACCCGGTTATTCTGGTCTTCAATATAATTCTGGTTGGTGCTGCGAACGATGGCCTGGTTTTCATTCAGCAGATCGTATACACTCAATTTTACTTCACCCCGCTGGTATTTCATAAAGAGTTTACTGAAAGAGGCATTCCACAAAGGCACTTTGGCATTGTAGCCGGCGCTGCGCTGACTGCTGATGGTATATTGAAAATCGGTGGCCAGGTAAAAACTTTTTGGCAGTTGCCAGCCAATATCCACACCATAATTTTTTGTAACATAATTATTATTCAGGGTTGACTGCAGTGAGTATTTTGCTTT
>JAHEZE010000089.1 GCA_023251235.1 Sphingobacteriales bacterium
TAATTCCTTTAAACACTTCTATTGGCCAGAGCCAACTACTGAACCATGTATCGAGAACGTCTTCGTCCTGGTGCCCTCTCCAAACCTCCCCCTTCAGGGGAGACTTTTGACCAGTTTGCTTATTGAAAAGATCTCTTGCCTCTCCTTCGGTTTCTGCTACATAACAATTTCCCGCAGCATCATACCATGCGGGAATTCTTTGTCCCCACCACAGTTGACGGCTGATGCACCAATCTTTTACATTCTCCAGCCAGTATTTATAAGTGGCTAAAAATTTATCGCCGGGATGAATAGTTATCCGGCCTTCCGTTACTTCTTTCAGAGCCGGACCAGCCATTTCTTTCATTTTTACAAACCACTGAGTGGAAATGCGTGGCTCTACTACTGAATTAGTGCGTTGAGAATACCCCAGTCTTGTTGTGTAATCTTCTTCTTTTATTAATAAACCATCTTCTTTTAATTTTTTAATAGCTGCTTTTCTGGCTTTAAAACGATCCATGCCAACAAATACCTGAGCAGCATTGCTCATTGTTCCGTCTTCATTTAATGTATCTACAATTTCAAGATGGTGTTTTAATCCAAGATTGTAGTCATTGATATCATGAGCAGGAGTTACTTTCAATGCACCGGTGCCGAATTCTTTGTCAACATATTCATCAACTATTACCGGTACAGAACGATTCACCAGCGGAACAATTACTTTTTTTCCCTTTAAATGGGAATAGCGTTCATCAGTTGGGTTCACACAAACAGCGGTATCACCCATAATAGTTTCAGGTCGTTGGGTGGCGATGACGATATAGTTCTGAGAAGATCTTCCGGGCTCCATATTTTCAACACCAGAATCATTACTCACAAAATACTTCACATAATAAAGTTTACCCCGCACCTCTTTATATTCTACTTCCTCATCACTCAAGGCAGTTTTTGCAGAAGGATCCCAATTGATCATCCTGGCGCCCCGATAAATTAATTTTTTATTATACAGGTCAACAAAAACTTTAATAACAGCTTTGTAATAATCATCATCCATGGTAAATGATACCCTGGCCCAGTCTACACTGCAACCTAATCTTTCAATCTGGTTGTAAATAATGTCGCCATATTTTTCTTTCCATTCAAAAGCATATTTCAAAAACTCTTCCCGGCTCAGTGAATTTTTATCAATTCCTTTTTCTTTCAGCATTTGCACCACTTTGGCTTCGGTAGCAATGGATGCATGATCGCTGCCCGGAACCCAGCAAGTGTTAAAACCATTCATTCTTGCCCGACGGACAAGAATATCCTGTACGGTTTCATTCAGCGTATGTCCCATGTGGAGCACCCCGGTTACATTGGGTGGTGGAATAACCACGGTGAATGGTTTCCTGGATAAATCAACTTTACTGTTAAAGTAATGATGGTCTTTCCAATGGGTTGTCCATTTTTCTTCTATGGCCTTTGGTTCAAAATTTTTACTGAGTTCCATAACGAGTCGCAAATTTACCGGGTTTCATGTAGATAGCGAAACTGTGGAATTGCTTTTGCTTTCGTGCATTAAAATTTAATAAACCTGAGATTATTTGAATTACAAAAATTCATTTTGCTTCTGGCGGATTTCTTTTACTTATTGAACTTTCTGCTCTTCCTGAGTTTAATAAGAATATTCTAAGCCAATGAGCAGAACAAATAATTTTGAAGATGAGAATTAAGACGGTAAATAAGAATGCTGAATCATTGTACTAATAAGAATGAGTATTTGGATTAGTTTTTTCTTATTCATTTTCAGAAGAATTCATTTTTTTTCTTATTTCATCGCAGATATAAATATTTCCTTTTACAACCTCATCAATAGCACGAATCATTTCTTCCTGAGAAACATTTTTGGTCACATAGCCTTTTGCACCTAATCGCAACATATTACGGGCATAGGCCGGCAGATTATGTACAGATATACCAATTATTTTTATAGCAGGCAGCATGGCAGTGAGCTTGGTTGTAGCTTCAAAGCCATTAACAGGGGACATATTAATATCCATCAGAATAACATCCGGATTCAGAGCCTGCGACATTTCAATTGCTTCTTCTCCATTGGTGCATTCAGCAATAATTTCAAATTCATAATGCTGCTCAAGTAAAAACTTCCAGGTTTGTCTTACCATTTCATGATCATCAGCTATCATAATCCTTATCTGATCTTTTTTCATAATGCAGTAAAAAGTTTTAATTATACTGCAATTCACCACCATTGCCAGGCAGGTTAGAATTTTTAAAAATATTCATAGCATTAATTCTATGAACCATTTTTTCAAAAAATAAGCTGGTAAAAAGCAATTCCTTTTCTATAGTAAATGACTGATCCCGGCCACTATAAAACCTGTTTTGCAGTGGCAAAAAGCCTGCCCGATTGATTTCAAATTGTATTCCCTGGATAAGATAAATGGTAGCTGGCTATGTATTTTTACGTAGAATATTAACTTAGTAAAAATACTGAAAAGTGAAAGTAATAATACTTGGTGAATTAACCAAACTCTGGCTGAATATTATTTATAAAATTAATTAGGGAGGCGGTATTTTTAAGATTAAGCTTCTTGAGGATATTGTAACGGTGTACTTCTACAGTTTTTATAGATATAGACAGATCATCAGCAATTTCTTTTGAGGAAAGTCCTTTTTTCAGAAATGAAATTATTTCAATTTCCCTATTTGAAAGGCTATTAATACCCGTCAATTGTTTATCATCATTAAGCATCTGATCTGAAAGAATATCCCTGATCTCTTTGCAGATATATTTTCTTCCTTCAAAAACTTCTTTTATAGCATTAAACATTTCCTCTTTGGTGGAATTTTTTGTGAGATAGCCCAAGGCTCCTTTATGGATCATTTTTTTTGCATAGGCAGGCTGTGTATGAAGTGAGATACCCAAAATCCTGCAAGCTGGGGAATTTTTATGTATTATTTCAGTAGCCTCAATTCCGCTCATACCGGGAAGACTGATATCCATGATAATGACTGCGGGTTGTAGTTTTTTTGCCAGCATCACAGCTTCTTCACCACTACCACATTCTGCCACTACCTGAAAATCGGGATCAGAGTTCAGGAGTAGACTCCAGGTTTGACGGACAAGCGTATGATCGTCTGCAATGAGGATGGTAATCTTTTTCATTTGCTGCATATGTTAGCTACTAATCAGAGCTGGCTTTCTGCAGCGGAATTATTATTAATAATTCACAACCTTTTCCCGGCGAAGAACTGATTTCAAAAGTGCCGTTAAACAAATATACTCTATTCTGAATATTTTTCAAGCCCGAACCTTTTATGATTTCTGCCGGATTAAATCCTATACCATCATCACTTATCACTAACTCTATTTCATTTTTGCAAATACTCAGATGAATTAATATGGATTTTGCCCTGGCAAATTTGATAATGTTGTTCGTTGCTTCCTGAATGATTCGGTATAGGATGAGTTTCTGATTATCGCTCAAAATAAGTTCGATATCCGGATCTGCAGTGAAATCAACCTGAAGTTCCTGTGTAAGTTTGATACTTTCTGTAAGGTCAGTGATGGAGTCTAAAAGACCGATATCGCCAAGACTTGGCAACAAAATCGATCTGGATAATTTACTTATTTCATTCATTACATATAGAATATTAGCAGAGCTTTTTTTAATAAATTCTGATTGTTTAACCGGGTCAGAAGCAGCCATGTCGAGATATAATTTAGTGGTGGTCAGTATCTGGTTTACATTATCATGCAATTCTTTTCCAATTTCGGTTCTTTCCTTTTCCTGCGTATCAATGATTGCCTGGCTGATAGCTTTCTGTTTTTGTATTTCCTGGTTTATCAATTTCTGTTCCTTCATCTTTAAATCTGTTATATCCTGCATGGCTCCAATCATATGCAACGCTTTACCATCTGCATCTCTGATAATGATGCCACGATCTTTAACTTCAGCAAAAGAACCATCTGCCCTGAGATAACGAAATTCCGTTGTCCATTTGATTTGCATCGGATCCTCTATCGCTTTTTGAAGGCTTTCTAAAATTCTTTGACGATCATCCGGGTGAAAATTTCCAATACAAAATTCAAGAGGCAGTTTAGAACCGGGTGGTAATTTATGCCCCATAATGAGAGTGAAGCTGTCAGACCATTCTACATTATTTGTCTCAATATCCCAATCCCAGATGATATCGGATGTGGCTTGTGAAGCCGTATAAAAACGATTATTTGTTTTAATAAGTTCTTCTTCTTTTAATTTGAGTGCAGTAATATCCTGCATGGCGCCTATCACTCTGATTGCTCTTCCATTTTTATCCCTGATAATTAATCCCCGGTCGATTACATGTGCCAAACTGCTATCTGCTTTTACAAATCGGTATTCATCACTCCAGAAATTCTGTTCGGGGAGATCATTCAAAATCTTATTATGTTTCGTAATAACTCTTTCACGGTCATCTGGATGTATATTATCTTCCCATAAACTGGCGCCTGTGGGGTGATCTCCGACCTTATAACCAAAAAGGGTTTTAAAACCTTCGCCCCAGTTAATGGTTTGTTTGACAAGATCAGCATCCCAGATAGCATCAAAACTGGCACGTGTGGCCAGTTTATATCTTTCATTTATCTGCTTAAGTTCTTCTTCTGCATTTTTTCGCCCAGAAATATCTATGAGGGTTGTTGATGCCTTTATCATTCCGTTGGTATCAGTAAAAAATACAGAGGAGGCTTCACAAAGAAATTTTTCGCCATTTTTACGGATGGCTGTCAAAATACCACTGAATTTGCCTGTAGCTTTTCTCTCCTCCATACCCTTTTGTAATGCAGTATCCGCAACGAATACAGATTCGCGGTTCAAATTCAAAAATTCATTTTTAGTATAACCGAAAATTCTGCAGGCGGCAGGGTTAGCAAAGTAAATACCGCCTGTTTCGGGTGAGCTAAGAAAAATTGCAGCAATAGAATGATCAACTATGGAACGGTAAAAAATTTCTGATTTGTCTGTAAGGATACTGACAGATTGGTTATTCATTTCTTGGAGTTAAGGATTTGAATTCTCACCATGAGAAAATAAAAACATGACAAAGGTATTACTTACCTGGTAATTTATAAAGGTAATCCGCAGTATTGTTTTTTAATTTTTTGTCTGTATTTTCAAGTGTAATTTTTTATAATATGGAAAGATCGCTTTACTCCTGGCATAGTCCAGCATTGAATAAAGAAATGCCTGTTGTTGTTTACGGCAATTATGGATTTGCCTTATTACTGGTACCCACCGCTGCGGCTGACTATCTGGAATATGAACGATTTCAATTGATGGATCATTTGAGCCCGTTTATTGATAGCGGTAAAGTAAAAGTATTTTCCATTGACAGCATTAATAATGAAAGCTGGCTGAATAATAATATGGATCCATACCATAAATCCATACGTCACCAGCAATGGAATAATTATGTGTTTAATGAAGTTGTTCCTTTTATCCGCAACAACAGCAGCCAGGAAACACCCATCATTACCTGTGGGGCATCCTTTGGAGCGTTGCATAGCATGAACTTGTTTTTAAAAAGACCTGATCTTATCAATGGAGTAATTGCCATGAGTGGAGTATATGATCTTACTGAATATACCAAAGGGCATTATGATGATGATGTATATTATAACAGTCCCATACACTATATCCCAAATCTTGCTGATCATGATATATTGGAACAAATAAGAAGAAGCAGGAATATACATATTGTAACCGGCAGTGGTTCTTATGAAGATCCTGCCGGCAGCGGCAGGTTTGCAAAACTACTTTATGATAAAGGAATAAATTATGAGCTGGATATTTGGGGAGAAGAATGGAAACATGACTGGCCTACCTGGAGAGCAATGCTGCCCCATTATCTTGGATCGAGATTTTAAAATTGAAAATTGTTAATTGAATATTGAGTCTTGAGTGTTTTGAATTGAAATAATAATCAACAAACAATAATCAATCTTCAAGTTTAGTTAACTAATTTTTTGATTAGTTTAATAAACTCATTTCTTGGAATCATTCTGGCACCCATACTTTTGAGATGCTCTGTGTACACCTGGCAATCGATTAACTCAATGCCCTCTGTTTTTAGTTGTTCACAATATTTTATAAAAGCATATTTGCTTGCATTACTTTCTTTACTGAACATACTTTCGCCAAAGAAAACTTTTCCAAGTTTTACACCATACAGTCCACCTGATAATACTCCATCTTTCCAAACTTCTGCACTGTGAGCAAATCCTTTCTTGTGTAAAAGAGTATAAGCTTTCTTTACTTCATTGGTGATCCATGTTCCTTCCTGTCCTTTACGGTTAATGGTTTTACAATTATTAATAACTTCTTCAAATGCATTGTTGATAGTGAATTGAAACTCTTCTTTTTTTAGCAGTTGCTTCATGCTCTTGCTTATTTTTATTTCATCCGGAAATAAAATAAAACGTGGATCGGGACACCACCAGAGAATATGTTCGCCTTCATACCAGGGAAAGATTCCTTTTTTATAAGCAAGTAATAATCTTTCAACAGATAAATCACCACCAATGGCTAAAAGGCCATCAGGTTCAGAAAGATGAACAGGGGGAAAAGAAAGTTCTTTTTCTATTACAAATAATGGCATGAAATGGGATGATAGATGATAGTGAAAAGATTATAGTTCATCAATGCTGAAGAATATTATAAGTTAGTTACCTGATGAATTTCAAACGATCACTTCTACTGTTGCATTGATACCTCTATCTGTTATTGCATCGCATTGTGGTTTCAGTTCATCATAGCTGCCTTGTTTTACTGCGTATTTGCCCTGGTGGTGGATGATATATGAACATTGTTCAGCCTGTTCGTAACTATGGCCACAGACTTCAACCAGCGTTTCTATTACCCATTCAAAAGTATTCACTTCATCATTCCAGACAATAAGGTTACAGGGTTCTTCTATACTGGTAAGAATATCAATTTCATTCTGTAAATTGGTTTGTATGTTGGGTTTTAAACCTGCCATAATCCTATTGAGTAAAATTAAATCATATTCCTGTCAAATAAAACAGCCCCGAATTTTTCGGGGCTTGTGTGGGAGTTGACGGGTTCGAACCGCCGACCCTCTGCTTGTAAGGCAGATGCTCTGAACCAGCTGAGCTAAACTCCCTTGCGAACGAAGTAAAGCAATCTGTTTTTGGGAGGGCAAAGATAGGGGGAGAGGGGTTCTTTGACAAAAAAAAGTACTCTTAGTTAGGCTGCACAGCCGGGAATCTGTATAGTTGTCCGTCGAGAACAAATAATTCATCAATCTCGTAAATCCAGTAAATAAAAAGCGGGGATTTTTTTAAAATTTTTTCTACTTCATCTTTGGTTTCTGCATTCAGGGTAATCCAAACTCTCTGGCTCTCCATACTTACCACATAATGATCAATGATGTTTTTATTGATAAGCATATTGATATAAGTACGGTGAGAAGGAATAAGGGATGCAAATTCATCATTCCACTTAAAATTTATCGTTACCTGATACTTCTTCATTTAAGTTGTTAACAAAATAAAAATAGGAAAGTTGTGCGGAGAAAAATTATTATGTGCAGAACTATTTAATTTTATTGCTCCGGAACGTTAGCTCAGTCGGTTCAGAGCACTACTTTGACAGAGTAGGGGTCACAAGTTCGAGCCTTGTACGTTCCACAAGAAGTATCGGCAGATTGTAGAAAAATATTGCTTATGAGTTACTTTTCTGCATGGTGGCTTTTCTTTTTACCATAATTGTTTCCCCTGATAGTAATCAAGAACTTTGGATCGCAGTACAAAATCATATTTAGCATTGATAAGGTTGATAGTTGATCTGTCAAGATTATTCTTGGCGGTCAGATAATCAATAGAATTACCCACACCGGCATTGAAACGAATTTCTGCAGCATTGAATGACTCTCTAAATGCGGCCACCTGATCCAGCAGAGTTTTATAACGATCAGAGGCTGTCATCATATTAATATGTGCCTGTTCTATTGACTGCTGCAATTGTGTTTTGGTGGTTTTGAAAATAAGGTCATTGTTTTTTAAGTTGAGCTGCGCCAGTTTTATCCTGCTTCGTTGTTGAAATGAATTAAAAATCGGAACACGAAGATTAAGACTTACAGAGGAAAACCGATTGTTATTAAACTGATCACTGTAACTTATCTTGTCCGTTTTAAAATTACTCTGCTTCCTTATGACAGGCGACTGAGTACCATTTACGATTACATAGTCACTTGAAGTAACGTCGGTAGTATTTAAAAACGTAGAGGCTGTAGCTGCATTCGAATAACTTGTATTCACACTTCCATTCAGGCTCAGCGTAGGGAATAATCCTCCCCTGGCAACCTGTACTCCTTTTTCGGCGCTCTGTTTATGCAGATCGGCGGCTTTTATGAGAGCAAATTGCTGCAATGCTGCCTGATAAATTTTATCCGGAGTATTCTCATACTTGACAACAAATGCTGCTGCATCCAGTCTTTCAAGTGAGATATTTCTATCATAAGGTGTATTCATCAACTGGCAAAGAATAAGCTTCGCTGACTCCAATCCATTTTGTGCACTAATGATATTTAATTGATCATTTGCATACTGTCCTTTCAGATCTGAAAGCTGGGAAGGGGAAATGGCGCCTTCTTTATTCAGCTGTTCGAGACGATCAACTTGTTTTTTCGACAAGTCTGCCTGGTTGTGAAGCTGGCTGAGGATGTCATCACTACTCAACACCTGAAGGTAAGCAAGAATGATATTGATGGTAAGATTATCCTTTTGCTGTTGCAAATCCATCTTGGAGGCTTCATAAGTCAACCTGTTTTGTTTAACTGAATTCTGCAAAGTAAAACCATTGAATAAAGTCACTCCACTGTTCAATCCATAGCTTGCAAAATTCACCTGTTGATTTATGTACGAGTTGGTAAACGGATCAATGCTGCGGCCCTGGTTGATGCCATGCCCTGCTGATCCATTTAGATCAGGCAGCATATTCATTTTTGCCTGTTTGTAATTTACCTGTGCACCCTGCATTTGCAGATCACTTTGCAGTACCTGTAAATTGTTGGCAATACCGGTTTCTACACATAGTTTTAATGTAAGGGTGTTTGTACTTTTATCCTGAGCCTGTAAAATATTATTCAGGCAAACAGCAATGATGATCGTTGAGATTATTTTATTTGTTTTCATATTTTATTTTTACTTCTGAATCATTCCATCCAGCAGGTTAATAATTCGTGAGCCATAAGAAGCATTTTTATCTGAATGTGTAACCTGGATGATTGTTACTCCTTCATTATTTAATTCTTTAAATAAATTCATTATCTCCTCTCCCTGTTTGGAATTCAGGTTGCCTGTTGGTTCATCTGCCAGCAACAATTTTGGTTTTGCGATCAAAGCCCTTGCTACACCTACCAATTGCTGTTGGCCTCCGCTTAATTGTGCCGGAAATAAATTCTTCTTTCCTACAATATTGAACCGGTCAAGCATATCGGCTACCATTGCCTGCCGTTCGGATGATTTAATATTCTGGTATAACAAGGGAGTTTCTATGTTTTCATATACCGTTAATTCATCAATAAGATGATAAGCCTGGAAAACAAAGCCGATATATTGTTTATACAACCCGGATCGTTGCTTTTCTTTCAGTTTATGTACTGATTCATGCAGGAAATTGTATTCTCCTTCGTTGAATTCGTCCAGCATACCAATAACATTCAGCAGGGTAGATTTGCCTGAACCGGAAGGCCCCATGATGGAAATAAATTCTCCTTCTTTTACAGAGAGATGAATATCTTTCAATAAAAAGGTCCTGTTATTGCCGGTGTTCACCCATTTGTAAATTCCTTTTAATTCTATCATATTATTTATTTATTCAGTTCTTAAACTTTTTGATGGGTTTAACAAAGCTGCCCTTATTGTTTGTGAACACACAGTAATCAATCCCAGCATTCCTGTAATGATAACTCCGGCAACAATCAGCAATGGTTCATAAGAAATTTTGTATGCAAAATTTTGCAAAAAGAGATTGCCTAAAAGATAACTGATTGGCATACCTACCAACACACCAAATGCAATTAACCACATAAAAGAGCGGCTGAGTAAAACTGTTACATCTTTTACACTTGCTCCCAGCACTTTGCGTACACTTACTTCTTTTGTCCTCAATTGGGTATTGTACATTACCATACCCAGCATTCCCAGGCATGCAATTATGATGGATAAGAAAGAGATATAACCAATAATGTTTAAAACATCTGTGAAACCAATATATGCATCATTAATTTCTTCACGCATCAGATTGCTTTGTAAAGGGTGAACAGGATCAGTTTTCTTCCATATGAGTGATAAAGCTGCAAGTAGTTTGTCTTTACTTCCAGGTTGAAATGCAATACTCATCAGTTGAAAATCTGTAGGGCGATAACGGAATGCAAGCGGGCCGATCTCATAAGTCATTGGCCGGAAATGAAAATCTTTTACCACACCCACTACGCTAAGTGTAAGTGAGTCCTGTGCATACAGCTGCTGACCAATGGCTTCCCCGGGTGATTTAAACCCAAACAGCGTTAATGCTTTTTCATTGATGATTACTTCTGATTCATGTTCTTTCGAAAGCCCGGGAGTAAAATTCTTTCCGGCAACAAATTGTATATTGAGATTGGAAATAAAATTGGCATCAGCCCTGAAATCCCTCATTACAAAAGACGCATCTGTTGCTTTTCGTTTATAATCATCAGAATAATCATGGGATGTACCCAGGCTATGTGATGCAAACCCAATTTGCTTTACTCCGGCTATCGATTGGAACTCCAGAGCCAATTTGTTGTAATCATTTCCCTGCAGGCGTACGTTCAGAATATTTTTATCATTGATACCATAATCTGCTTTTGTTAAATATTTCAACTGCGAAAAAATTATTAAAACAACAGCAATAAAAACCATACTCAAAGTAAACTGCACTACCATCAGCGATTTACGTAATAATTGACGGCTGCTTGTTTTTTTCCCCAAAGTGTCTTTTAAAACCAATACAGGTTTGAAACCTGATAAATATCCGGCAGGCAGTAACCCGGCAAAAAAACCGATGACCAGGGCAAACAAAATAAAATAAACATATAACCAACTATCCTCTCTCAAGTCAATGGAGAATTCCTGAGTGAATTGTAATTTAAGAAACGCAGATTTTAAAAATTGTAAGAACAAATAAGAAACAAATAAAGAAAACAAAGCAAACATAATCGATTCTCCAATGAATTGCTTAAACACCTGCCAGCGATTAGCTCCCATAACTTTCCTGACTCCAATTTCTCTTACCCGTTTTAATGATTTTGCAATCATGAGGTTGGTAAAATTCAGTCCGGCCATCAGTAAAATCACAAATGCAAGAACTGATAAAAACAATAAAACTATTTCAGGCAAGGCTCTAGAATTATCATTTGATAATAATGGTCCGGGAGAAATCTTATTTAAAGGTTGAAGAAAAAACTCATAGGCCTTATCTCTTGTCTCTAATTTTCTACCTGCATAATTTTTACGGCTTATTTCTGCCAATGCAGATTTTACTTCTCTCAAATTAACATCCTTCCTTAATTTTACATACACGTACCCCGTGTAATAATTGTTCCAGTTTTGTAATGTCTCTGATATTGCTTTTTGTTTTTCCAGTAAAGGCAATGCATTGGAAGATGCAATCACTTCAAAGTTAAAATGTGTTTTACCGGGAAAGTTTTCAAAGACTCCTCTAACAATGAAATTTCCAAACCCCTTAAAATTTATCGCTTTCCCCATTGGGTCAGCATTTCCAAATATTTTCTTTGCAGCATCTGTAGTAAGTACCACGCCGTCTGGGTCATTCAATGCAGTGGAGGGGTTTCCTTTTTCCAATTTAAAATTGAATACTTCAAGAAAAGAAGGGTCGGCAAAATAACCGTGAACAGGAACTGTAACTTTGTTATATTCAGCATCGCCATTTAACTGGCTGTAGATGCGTACAACATTTTCGGCAAATGAATATCCTTCTTTCAATGTGGTTCCCATCACAAAGGGAGAAGAAGCATAGTTCTCACTTCCGCCTTCTGTTCTTATGGCTTTTGTATTTACACGGAAAATACGCTCAGCATCTTTGTGAAAATTATCGAAAGTATATTGGTCTTTAATGATAAGAATGATCAGCAACCCCAGTGACATGCTAACCGCCAAACCAAACATATTAATAAAAGAAAAAAGAGGGTTACGCAACATGTTGCGGATCGAGGTAAGGAAAATACTTTTTAACATAAACCTTATTTTTATTCAGTTCTTAAACTTTTTACCGGGTTTGCCATGGCAGCTTTTATTGCCTGGAAGCTGATGGTGAATAAGGCTACCAGCAAAGCAACTGCAGTTGATGCAGCAAACACCTGCCAGCCTATGTTTATCCGATAGGCAAAATCCTGCAGCCATTTGTTCATAAAATACCAGGCGACAGGGAATGCAAGAATGGAAGCAACAAAAGTGAGTTTCAAAAAATCTTTTGATAATAATGCAATGACATTGGGCACAGAAGCACCCAAAACTTTTCGAACACCAATCTCTTTCGTTCTTTTTTCCGCCATGAAAGCACTTAAGCCAAACAAACCAAGACAAGCAATGAAAATGGAAAGCACGGCAAATATGCTGAAGACGCTTCCGAATCTTTGTTCCGAGCGGTATTGCGCATCAAAAGTTTCGTCCAAAAAACTATAGTCGAAAGGCTCACTCGTTGAGAAGGATCTCCAATTTTCTTCAAATCGATTGATAGTATTGGCAATATTTCCACCCGCAATTCTTGCTACGATATTTGTTGTGCCCCAATCATAAGATTTAGAAGAAGGATGAAAAAGTGCAAAAGGAATGATGGGGCTTTGCAAGGATTGAACATTAAAATCTTTAACCACTCCTATCACATTGAACCGGGTATTATTGCCACCGGGGTATTCCAGCCATTTTCCAACCGGGTCTTTCCATCCAATTTGTCGTACAGCTTCCTCATTGAGAATGACAGAAGCTGAATCATTAAATT
>JAHEZE010000020.1:0-21067 GCA_023251235.1 Sphingobacteriales bacterium
AACGTAAATTTTAATACTTCGCCTTTTGGCACACCAGCATGTTCGATACTGGCAGAATCGACAGGATAGTTTTCTGCAGGCGCCTGGGCATAAGAAATTATTTGCACAAACAGACAAATAAAGAAAAGCAATCGGTTCATAATTAATTATTATTGTTAAGAGATGAAAAGCCCTAACAGTATGGGGGCTGGTTATTGAAGTTAAAACCTTTGTGATAAAATTCAGAAGAATAGTTTTTATGGGTTGTTTTACTTCTATCAAGGAATAATTTCCTGCCGGCTATTTTAAATAATTTAAAACAGCATTGAATACCTGCTGGCGAATGGGATTTGTATTATAGTATTCCTTTGTATTCAATAAGCCCATGTTCTGACGATTGATCAATAATATTACTGAGATATTATTTGAAGGGATAACAGCAATACTGGTTCCTGTAAAACCAGTATGACCGAAACTGCCTTCAGGCCCATTTTTCATAAATGAACTTTCCGGATCCATCATCCAGCCAAGGCCATTTTTAAAATCATCTTTGGTTAAAAATAATTCAATGGTCTTTGCAGAAATAAATTGTTTTGCACCTGCTTTGCCTTTGTTCATAAGCATATCAACTAATTTCTGAAGATCATCAATGGTAGAAAATAAACCGACGGCTCCGCAAACACCACCGTTGGCATACCAGGCATTACCATCATTCACTTCTCCTCTCAATGTATAAGTTCGCCAGCCGTTCCATTGTTTAGGGTCTATTTCCTTAAAAACAAATCCCAATGAAGTATCATACACCATTCGCTTTTCATATGGATTACCCTGTGAAGTAGCAGCAATTTTTGTAAACCGGCCTGTTGCCAATGGGTTGTATGTTGTGTGATCCATACCTAACGGATTGAAAATATTTTCCTGCATAAACTGATCTAATGTTAACCCGGAAACTGTTTCAATTATTTCACCCAGAATTGTAAAACCCAGATCGCTGTAGCGTCTTTGTTTACCAACCGGAAAGTGAGGGGGTAAATCTCCGATTAGTTTATAGGTCTCCTGTTTATTGGAAGCCCGGTAATAAAGAGGGTACCATTCATAAAGACCGGCAGTATGCGTTAACAGGTTTCGGATAGTAATTTGTTTTTTATCCGATGCATTAAATGCAGGAATGTATTTCCCTGCCGGATCATCAACCTGAATAAGTCCCCTGTCAACTAATAACATGATAGAAGTAGTGGTGCCGATTACTTTGGTGAGAGAAGCAATATCAAAAAGATGTTCAGTTGTCATGACTTCAGGGTGACTTAATAACTGGTTATTGTATGCATATTTCTGCGCATACCCGAATGCCTGTTTATAAATAACCCGGTTATCTTTTTTAATTTGAATGACAGCGCCGGGAATTTTGTTACTGTCTACTTGATTCTTCAGTATGCCGTCAATAGTGGTAATCAGGTTTTCACGTTTCATCCTTTCTTCCGACTGCTGTGCCTTTAAAACAAAGCAGGAGAAAATGACAAAAAATAAAAGCGGGATAATTTTATGATGCTTCATTATTTTTATTTTGATGGTAACCCAATACCGGTCCAACTGATTTGCGCAGCAGTAATTCTGTAAAGCCTTCTTTTACAAAATTCTCCAATTCGCCGATCAATTGAAAGCCAAATTCCTGATAGAGTTTAATGGCGCCTTTATTGAACGAAGACACACAAATAAAAATATTGGGTGAAATTTTTAAAATTCTTTGTTCACAAAATTGAAGTATTTTTTTCCCCAAGCCTCTGCCTCTTAAATCTTCGCTGATGCAGAGAGTTTGTATATAGCCTTTGAATGTTCCGCATAGTTGAAGGATCACAAAACCAGCAATTTTATTTTCATATTCCGCAACATAAATTTCTTTGCAGGGCCCATCAAAAGAAGGGAGGCATTGCTCATAATTCATTCCCAGTGTAATCCATGGATCGGATGCTGCCATCATCTGTGCACAGCCACTTATAATTTTTGTATCTGTAGTAAGGCAGATGACGGGTTGTTCTTCCGTTTTCATACAGCTTTCTTTTTAATGATGAATAAAAAGAGGACAGTCAATATTGCATTTACAAGAATATTCATAAATCCGAAATCAAACTGAAATTCATTGATGAAATATATATTCATTAAATAAGTAAACAAAGCTGCTGCCACACATGCCAGGGGGACCCATTTTTCTTTTAAATTAATTTTTGTAAACAGCCCTATTAAATATAAACCCAAAATTGGCCCGTATGTATAGCCTGCAATTTTAAAAATAGTATTAATAATGGCTCCCTTGCTATTCCAGAACAATAGTACAATCAGGAACATTACAATGTTAACTCCCAATAACACCTGGTTTTTTATTTTTATTCTGACATCATGAGGCTGATGTTCAAAGTTCATGAAATCATAACTGAATGCAGTGGTGAGTGCCGTAATGCAGGCATCAATGCTGGCAAATGTAGAAGCGATAACGCCAATAAAAAATGCGATTGCACCGATTTGTCCAAAATAATTCATGGTTAATTCCGGATAGAGGCCATCGGTATTTAAGAATTGTCCGTTTTGCGAATTGAGATGTATACCCTTTTGTTCGGTATAGATATAGAGCAATACACCCAATCCCAAGAACAGGGTTTGTGCAAAAGCGATAAAGAAACTAAAGGTCAGCACATTTTTTTTGGCATCTCTTATATTATTAATAGTAAGTGTTTTTTGCATCATGCTTTGATCAAGACCAACAAGAGCAATTGTAATTAGCAGGCCAGAAATAAACTGCTTAAAAAAATTAGATCCCGCATGGATATCCCAATTGAACAATTTTGAATAAGGGTGCTGTACGATTGATGATACCATTTGGGTAGTGGAAAGCCCTAATGAGTTTTTTATAGTAACAATGGAAACAATTATTACTGTGATTAAAAAAAATGATTGTAATGCATCTGTCCATACAATTGTTTTGATGCCGGATTTATTAGTGTATAGCCAGATAAGCACAAGTACGACAATAATGGTGGCAAAGTAGGGGATACTCAGTTTGTCAAAAAAGGCATACTGTAAGATTTTAATGGAAAGCAGCAACCTGAGTGCGGCACCAAAAGACTGTGAAACCAGGAAAAACAAAGAGCCTGTTTTATAAGTGATATTTCCGAAGCGGAAATTCAGATAGCTATAAATTGAAACAACTTTCAGCTTAAAAAAAATCGGAATTAAAATAAAAACGATAAAAAGATATCCCACAATTGTTCCGAGAATAAATTGAAAATAGTAAAGATTATTATTGCCTACATTACCGGGAATTGATACAAGTGACACAGCAGAAATGCCGGAGCCTACCATGCCAAAAGCAACCAAAAACCATGGCGATTCCCTGTTGCCATCAAAAAAAGTGCTGTCTTTCGAATGTCTTGAAGTAAGCCGGGAAATGAACATCAACAACGAAAAATAAAAAAGGATAATGATGAATATAAAAGTTGAGCTCATTGATAAATAAGATTAAACAGAATTCGATAATCGAATATAAACTGAATATTGGAATCTCTTTGAGGCCAGCCTCATATAAAAAGCGACAGTTTTTTAAACTGTCGCTTTTTTAATTATAGTCAGGAGACTTTACGAATTTTTAATAAGTTGCTACAATTTTATAATAGAAAAAAGTGGGTGGTCCTACCACACCAGCTTCGGCCATTCTATCTTTTAAATCCTTTGAATTCATGAATGCTTTTGCTTTTTTTATATCTGTTATGGCAAATACAAGGGTAACAAGGTGATTGTCACCAACTGTATGTGCAATTACTCTGTCTATAAGTCCTGAATCGAGTCTTACCTGTTTATGACTGTCAAAAGATTTTTTCCAGGCATCCCAATCTTTTACTTTAGAAGTTACCATCACCCTTTCTGTTTGCATTATATTGGTGGTATCATTCATCACTGATTCCAGGTAGTCAAATGTAGTAGGCCCTGTTACTCCTGCTTTTTGCATCCTTTCTTTCATTTCTTTTGATGCTGTCATTGCTTTTGCTTTTTCCACATCATCCATTTTTAAGGCTATTAATAACATATTAGAGTCCTGTGTTCCTCTTGCAATAACATAGTTATGCAAGCCATTGGCCTGACGGATTGAATCATGTCCATCATAAAATGGTTTCCATTTGGCATAGTTGGTCACTTTGTGTTTAATGGTCATAACCATCATTGGGCCTGAAGGCATGGGTGCCGGAGCCGGGGTTTCTGTTTTTACAGCTGTACTATCAGCCATCTTGTCACCAGCTTTTTTACCTTCATCTGAATTGCAGGAGCTGATAAATAAAGCTGCTGCTGCAACACTGATAGTTGCGAAGAATCTTAACTGTTTCATTTGTTTTTTATTTTTTTGTTTGATAGAAAAAAGTGCTCATCGGGAACAGAAAGGATATCAGAAGGAGCGGAATAGAAGTGAAAATTAAAACTAAAAATCAAGTAAATCAAAAAAGTATTTTACTCCATTCCCATCTGCGGTCTGCCCTGAATATTGTTATTAATTGGTGTAGCTTACTGGCAAGATACGGGGTGAACATAAAACACAACAACGAAAGTAATATCCTATTCTCAAGAAGGAAGAATTTATCTTTAGCATCTGCATGAATTTATTTACCAGCAAATCAATTGTCATAATTACCTGCCCTAAGCGGCTAGCTTCCTGGCTAGAGTTAGAAGTAAGGGAATTAGGCTTTGCGATTGAAGAAACGTTTATAACAGGGGTAAGGCTTTCCGGTTCAATTAACGACTGTATTAAATTAAACCTGAACCTGCGCTGTGCCAGCCAGGTGCTGTATAGTTTAAAAAAGTTTGAAGCTGACGATGCAGATGATATTTATAAAAACCTTGTTGATTATCCATGGGAAACTATTTTACCTGACTCCGGATATTTTTCCATTACCAGTAATGTGAATAATCCGACTATCAATAACAGCTTGTTTGCAAACCTGCGGGTGAAAGATGCAATCGTTGACAGGATGCGGGAGAAAAGAGGTACAAGACCATCAACAGGATCAGCACTTACGGGAGCTGTCATCCATTTATTCTGGAAAAATGAGAAGGCTGAAATATTTATTGATACTTCCGGTGATTCACTGGGCAGGCATGGCTATCGCAAAATTCCCGGGCAGGCACCGATGCTGGAAGCATTGGCTGCTGCAACAATTTATGCTACCCATTGGGATAGAAAATCACCCTTTGTAAATCCGATGTGTGGATCAGGTACGCTGGCTATTGAAGCGGTGATGATAGCTACCAACAGGCGACCGGGATTATTCCGGACCAATTATGCGTTTATGCATCTGCTGGGATATGATGAAAAAATTTATCAGGAAGAAGATGCGTTGCTGGAAAAACAGATTGTTGAGGTACCGGGTCTTCGTATCATCGCTACTGATTATAGTGCAAGAGCAATTGATGAAGCAAAGAAAAATGCCTTAGCAGCGGGAGTGGCCGGACTAATTGATTTTGCTGTTTGTGATTTTGCAGCGACTGAAATACCTCCTGACGTTTCCGGTGTTTTTTATGTAAACCCGGAATATGGCGAACGAATGGGTGATTTAAAGGAACTGGAAAAAACATACAGCCGCATAGGTGATTTTATGAAACAGAGATGCGGTGGTTATTATGGCTACGTATTTACCGGCAACCTGGAGCTGGCAAAAAAAATAGGATTGAAAGCCAAAAGACGGATAGAATTTTATACCAGTACGATTGATTGCCGCTTGCTGGAATATGAATTGTATAGTGGAAGCCGTGCGGCGTCAAAAGAAGTAAAACAAGAATAAGAATTGCAAACCGATAATTGAAAAACATCATGGAAATCTCCGCACTGCAAAAAATTGTAAAAGACAGGTATTTTAAAACAGATAATGAAAGGGGCATCTATCACACTGCTTTATGGTTTCATGAAGAAGTGGGAGAACTTTCTTCTGCTATTGCCAGTGGTAATAAACAAAACGCAAAAGAAGAATTTGCAGATGTGCTGATGTGGTTATTAACCCTGGCTAATCTGATGGAGGTAAATATGGAAGAAGTAGTCGCTGATTATTTAAATGATCCAGGAAAACTTCCTTCAAAATGATAGTTGATTTTTGGGTTTCATCTTTATACTAAGTGAAGTCCTGCATCTAAAAAATACCACCACTTACACATGTACTTCATTAAATGACAATACCAAATTCATTATTGTTGATTCTACTTTCCGGAATTGAACGCCAGCTTTATCCAGCATCAGCTTAGAAGCTTTAAAAACATCAGTGCCTGCATATTTATCAGAAAGATAGATTACTTCTTTTATCCCGGATTGAATAATAGCTTTTGAACATTCATTGCAGGGAAAAAGG
Organism: Sphingobacteriales bacterium; assembly: GCA_023251235.1. Classification (GTDB taxonomy): domain Bacteria; phylum Bacteroidota; class Bacteroidia; order Chitinophagales; family Chitinophagaceae; genus VBAS01. The sequence goes on from JAHEZE010000020.1 coordinate 6,357, forward strand.
GCTGTATAAATTTTACAACCTCCCAGGTCCATCCCAATATTATTTAAAATGGCATTTAATTCCGCATGGCAGATATAGGGATATTTTGTATTGAGAAATTCACCCTGCTTTTCCCAGGGGAACTCATCATCATCACAACCGATGGGAAGCCCGTTATATCCGGCGCCGACAATTTTGTTTTTGTCATTCACTATGCAGGCGCCTACCTGTGTGCTCGGATCCTTGCTTCGTTTTGCCGAAAGCAAAGCCACCCCCATAAAATATTCATCCCAGGAAATATAGTCTTGTCTTTTTTTTATCATTGGTTGGATAATTATATTTAAAAATAGTTGCTAACCATCTTCCACGAATTTATGACATAGGCCGAAATTAATGACAGCCGTAGCAATATTATTTCGCCACCGCAATCTTAACTTTTTTATTTTTTATTTTTTGTTCTTTAATCAGTTGAAGAGTGTGGTTTATTTTTATTTTCTTTACTGCCACAAAAGCGAAGTAATCTTTTACTTCTATTAAACCAATATCTTCTTTTTTTAACCGGCCCTTATTGGATAAAAAGCCAACAATATCAATTTTATTCACTTTATCTTTTTTACCGGCTGCAATAAATAAGGTTGACCACTTTGGTTTTTCCGGCAGGGTAATGGTTTCGGGCAGTGTTATTTTTTCTGCATCGGGTTTAATATAGTCCGGCAATTTCTCTTCAGGTGATAAAATAAGAATAGCTGTGCCGCTGGCATCCATACGGGCTGTTCGTCCGTTACGGTGAGTAAAGATTGCTTCACTTCCCGGTAAATGATAATGAATAATGTAACGGATATGGGCAATATCAAGTCCCCGGGATGCGAGATCAGTTGTTACTAATACGTTGGCGGTGCCATTCCTGAATTTACAAAGAGCAGCATCTCTCTCCTGTTGTTCAAGGGCCCCATGGTAAAATACATTGCCAATATCTTTTTCTTTCAGAAATTTACTGGTTCGTTCAACTGACTCCCGGTGATTACAAAAAATAATGGTGGACTTATTGCCCAGCATACAGAGCAACCGGAAAAGAGTTTCCTGTTTATCCTTTCCATCACTCAATAATATTTTAATCGTAAGGCCGGTGTATTCATCTTTATCATTCAGGAATTCAAGTTTGACCAGGTCATTCATTTCCAGGAAGCCGGGAATTTCAACAGCCTGAGTAGCCGAGGTAAGTATTTTTTTCTTTACTGACTTTAAAGAACTGACTATAAAAGACATCTCATCAAGGAAACCTAACTCCAAAGATTTATCGAATTCATCCAGCACAATTGTTTCAATACTTTCAGTCGTGATATTCCCTCTTCTTATATGATCTGCGAGACGGCCGGGTGTACCAATGAGTAATGCCGGAGGTTGCTTCAGATTGTTTTCTTCTGTTTCTCTTAAATGGCCACCGTAACAGCAGCTTACTTTCAGATTAGTGCCCATACTTTTAAAAACAGATTCAATCTGCAAAGCCAGTTCACGGGAAGGAACAATAATGATGGCTTGAGTATTATTATTGGACGGATTTAATAATTTGATTACCGGTAAAAGAAAAGCCAATGTTTTGCCCGATCCGGTAGCGGATAACAGGAGTGTATTATTATGGATTGAGATGGCTTCAATAGCAGCCACTTGCATTTTGTTGAGCAACCTGATTTTTAATTTTGACAGAATGCTATCAATAGATTTTATTTTTGTGGGCATGGCGCAAAAGTAAGCTTGTTTGGCCGGGGAGGTGTTCTCACTATAAATTGGGTTTAGAAAAATTACAAATCATAGGAAGACGCAATAGATTTCTTTTTTATGGATGATCCGGACTATTTCATTTGATAATAATCACAGTGAATGCTAATACCGGTCATACGCTTTTGAGAAGAATATAAATAGATTTACTTTGACAAAAACCGGTTTATCTTTTATTTACCATAAATAACCAGGCTATGAAAAAGATAATTGCCGTCATTGACGGATTGAAATATTCTGGCTGCACTACCAACTATGCAATGCAAATAGCAAAGGCAACTAATTCACACCTGGTGGGTATTTTCCTGGATGATAAGACCTATTCCAGTTATAAAATTTATGACCTGTTGGTTCAGGAAGGAATGACGGAGAATAAATTGAAAGAATTTGAAAAAAAGGACACGGCTACGAGGAACAAAGCGGCTGCTTTGTTTGAAAATGCCTGCCGGAAAGAAGGGGTCACTTATTCAATACACCATGACAGGAATATTGCCTTGCAGGAAGTATTGCATGAGAGCATTTATGCCGACCTGCTGATTATAGATTCCAAAGAAACTTTTACTCATTATAATGAAAAGTTGCCTACAAGATTTATCCGCAACCTGCTGGCCGAAGTACAATGTCCGGCAGTAATAGTATCTAGTAAATATAAACCTATTCAAAAAGTGATTTTATTATATGATGGAGGGCCTTCCTCTGTTTATGCTATTAAGGAATTCAGCTATCTGCTACCGGAGTTTAAAAATATTAAAACAGAGATACTTTCCGTAAACCCGGAAGATTCAACACTGCGGTTACCTGATATTAAATTAATGAAAGAGTTTATGACAAGACATTTCCCGGATGCAGATTACAACGTGATTAAAGGTTGGGCTGAAGATGAAATAGTAAAGCACCTGAAACAGCAAAAAGAAAGCTGCCTTGTGGTTTTAGGTGCTTACAGAAGAGGTACCGTCAGCAGGTGGTTTCGGGAAAGTATGGCCGACTTACTGATGAAGGAACAGAAGCATACATTATTTGTTGCACATAATAAATAGAACTAACTGGATTCAATAACTCACATAGCTCTTGGCGCCTGTATGGGAGAAGCTTTTGCCGGGAAAACACTTGGCAAGAAGGCTATGCTTTGGGGAGCCATGGCTCAAAGTATCCCGGATATTGATTTCATTGCTTCATTCTGGATGAAAACATCGGATAACTTACTTGCCCATCGGGGATTTACCCATTCATTTCTGTTTTGTTTAATTATTACTCCCGTTCTTGCAATGCTGGCAGAACGGCTGCACAGGCCACATGATATAAGTTTGAAAAAATGGATGTTATTTTTTGGGGGAGTCATCTTCATTCACATTTTTATAGATGCCTTTAATAATTATGGTGTTGGCTGGCTGGAACCCTTCAGTCATTACCGGTATGCTTTTAATATTATTTATATCGCTGATCCATTTTTTTCTATCTGGCCCGGAATAGCTTTATTAGCTTTAATAGTTTTAAAAAGCCGCATCACAAAAAGACGAATCTGGTGGGAGCTGGGTTTAGGGCTCAGTGCATTTTACCTCGTGTACTGTACCTTAAACAAATCAAAAATGGACGGCGACATAAAAAATATTTTACAAACACAGCATATCAGTTATACAAGATATTTCAGTACTCCGGCGCCTTTGCAAAACTGGCTATGGTATGTAGTCGCCGGCGATGACAAAGGATATCATGTCGGGTTTCGTTCCGTGTTCGATAGTAAAACGGAAATCAGTTTTCAATATTTCCCAAAAAATGATTCATTGCTGAAGCCCGTAAAGCATCATGAGGATTTGCAAAAGCTCATCCGGTTTTCAAAGCAATTTTATACAGTGGAATACCGGGAAGACACGTTGGTATTTAATGATCTCCGCTTTGGGCAAATCCTGGGCTGGCAATATCCCAATGAGAAATTTGTATTTCATTATTACCTGCAACATCCCGATGATAATTTGCTTGTTATTCAGCGGGGCCGATTCGCTAAATGGGATATGAATTCTTTTGCCTCTTTATGGAAAAGAATAAAAGGTAATTGATATTATCTATTCTTCCTGTTTAAAATAAAAAGTAAATAAGTTCAGTATATTATTGATAAAACCATAACAGAACCTCTGCCATAGACGTCTGAGGAAATTAGTATCGGAAATATAATTTTCTTTGGTGATTCTTGTGCAATGATCGTTAAGGATTTTTTCCAATTCATTTTCCACTTCTTTTGCAAATGCTTTGTTTCTTACATCCATATTCATTTCCAGGCTGGCATGAGCACTGATGTTATTTACATTGTATGAGCCAACGGTTACCCAGTGATTATCAGAAACCGCTATTTTAGCATGCAGTACCGTTTCCTGGTATTCATATATTTCTATATTGTTTTCCAGCATCCAGTCATATAAATATCGTTCCGCATGTTTGGCTATCATTACATCAGAAGGGCCTGCCAGAATAACTGTTATTTTCACCCCTTTTTTATTTGCCTTACCAAGCAGTTTTCTGAATTCCCGGCCGGGCAGGAAATAGCTGCACATGATGGTAATCTGCTTTTCTGCATGATTAAACATATCAAAATAACTTTTCCATATTTCAGTTTTTCTTTTTACCCAATCGTTTTGCCTGATTCGTACTGAATGAAATTCATTTTCAGGAATTGCATTGCAGAATTCTTCGATTGATTTGAGTGAAATTAATTCTGGTATTTTTTTCCCCCACATAGTTCTGCAGATACTATGAACTATAAAAGATGCTTCTCCTTCGCAATACAGAGCCATATCCAGCCAGGCCGGTTTTCCGGGAATATCATTATATCGGTTACAAATATTAATGCCGCCGATGAGAGAATAAATGCCATCTGCTACCACTGACTTGTGATGCATCCTTCTTCCAAAATAGAAATGCCTGCTTTTAAAAAGCGGCTCAAACCATTTAAAATTCACTCCGCTTTCTTTAAGTTCAGCAATAAATTTTTTTGAAATTATTTGTGATGCATAACCATCCACGTGCAGATAAACGCCGACGCCCCTTTTTACTGCCTGTATCAAGGCTTCTGCTACCTGTTTACCGGTTTCATCATCATCATAAATATAACTCTGAAGATGTATGACCTTCTTTGCTTTCCCTATTAATTTTAAAAGAAGGTCAAAGTATTCCCTTCCCCCGTGAATTAATTTAATTCTGTTACGGACAGTATATTCTGAGGCAGTTTTAGGTATGCCAATAGACATGTATTATAATAGAGATCTTTTACCCTGCTTTTTTTAACATTCTGTATTTGTCAAGATAACTCATTACCTCTTCATCGCTTACTTGCTCAAAGGTTTCATAAAAAGCACCAACTCCAAAAAATATTTCAGGAATAAGGGGGCAAACAATCTCATCGACAAAATTTGAGAGTTTTTCAATGGCACTCTCTGATGCTACAGGTACTGCAATAATAATTTTTGAAGGATTAGATTTACGCAGCATATTAATTGTGCTTAATAAGGTATTTCCTGTAGCAATTCCATCATCAATCACGATTACTGTTTTATTCTTTAATGATTCGGGTTCCTTATCACCCATAAACTTTATATACATTTCTTTTAATCGTTTTCTTATCCTTTTCGTTTCTTTATCAATGTAGTCAGGAGGAATATTTTCGTGTGGTACAATATAGTTGTCAGTTAAACTTACAGCCCCTATGGCATATTCATTATTTGCAGGATGACCAATTTTTTTGGTCAGCAGCAGATCAATCGGAAATCCCAGTTCTCTTGCTACAATGTAGGCAATAGGCACACCGCCCCTTGGTACTGCTAAAACAACCCCGGGATCATTTTTATATTTCTGTAATGCCTTAGCAAGAATTAATCCTGCATCAATCCGGTCGTGATACATAATAATTATTTTAAGGAATGAACAGTAACAGGCTGAAAGTGTTTTTCAAACCAATTTGCTGCCAGTTCATACACTATTTCCATTTTACCCGTTTCTTCAAATAAATGAGTAGCCCCATCTACCACCTCCAGTTTCTTTTCACATTTAAGTTGGTTGTAAGCTTCTTTATTCAATTGCAATACATCATAATCCAGTTGTCCTACTATCAATAAAGTTGGCGCACTTATTTCCGGTAATACTTCCATTGCCAGGTCGGGCCTGCCCCCTCTTGAAACTACAACATCTATTTGAGGGAGTATTGCCGCCGCTCTTAATGCAGAGGCAGCGCCGGTACTTGCACCAAAGTAGCCGATGCGGCAGTTTTTAGCGGCTGGGAGTCTTTCCAGCCACTCCGTGGCACCGGCCAATCTTTTTGTAAGCAACCCGATATCAAAACGGTTGTGAAAATGCTGGTCTTCTTCTTCAGTCAAAAGATCAAATAATAGTGTTCCAAAATTTTTACTTTGAAGATAATGAGCTACCATCTGGTTGCGTTTACTGAACCTGCTGCTTCCGCTGCCATGAGAAAAAATGATGATCGCTCTTGCTTTTTGCGGAATGGTCAGTTCACCTTTCACAACCACTTTTCCAATCCTTACGTTTACTTCATCATGGTATCTTAATTCCATTATTAAATTTTAATTTTCCGGCAAGGAAATAGGAGCCCGGGCTTTTAAATTAATTTCAAATTCGGCCAGTTGTGATAACCGGTCGTCAATTTGTTTTTCATTTACTTCTGCTTCATGAAAAGCAACTGCAAATTTTTCCATCCCCAGCGTTTTTGCATAGGAGGCAGCTGTTCCATAAGTGCTTATCTTAAAATGATTGATTTCCTGAATACCTGCTAAAAGGCAGGCATCTCTTACTTCCATATCTGTACAATTTTTCAGCTTTTCCTCAATTTCTTCAATGTATGCATGCATTACCCGGTTGTTTGTACTGAGAGAAATTATTTCTTCAGCAACGAAAAAAGTATCCATTTTTTTGATATGCTCTTCTACAAAATCCTTATATCGGAACAAAACCTCTTTTAGTTTTAACGATTCGGCCAGGTTTGTCCATTCTGCCAGGTGGTTTTTTAATTGTATCTCAGCGTTTGTGAACTTGCGGGCATCATAATCCAGCAAATCATGTAATGTGGTGATTGATGAGTTGGTAGTTTCTTTCATATTAAAATATTTTTATTGATCGAATTTAAGATGAATAAAACCGATTACCAGTGACGTTGGTCATTTAAAATACTGAGTGTACTCATTGTATGGAATGAAGCAATAGGTTTATTTTATACAAACAAAAATCTATGCGTCATTATTTTACTAATGAAGCCATCTTAAATGAATCTGAGGCGGTGAATACCATTAAACAATGGGCTTTTCCTCTGGATGAAGAGGCTGACCTTGCGCCACTGTTCAAAAGAATTGGCGATGCCAGGATTGTTATGCTGGGAGAAGCTTCACACGGCACGAATGAATATTATACCCGGCGTGCCTATATAACAAAAAAACTGATACAGGAAAAAGGATTCAATTTTATTGCGGTGGAAGGCGACTGGCCAGACTGCTATAGATTGAATCGTTATATTAAAAACTATCCTTCTTCAGGAGGCAATGCATATGATGTATTGAAAGAATTTAACCGATGGCCTACCTGGATGTGGGCCAATTGGGAAATTGTTGCATTGGCTGAATGGTTATATGAATTCAACAGGAACTTACCTGCAAATAAAAAGGCAGGATTTTACGGGCTTGATGTTTATAGTTTATGGGAAAGCATGGAATCCATTATGAAGTATCTTAGAAAAACAGATCCGGGAGCATTGAAAGTGGCAGAAGAAGCATATGAATGTTTTGAGCCTTATCGTAAAGAAGAGGGTACTTCATATGCAAGAGCATCACAGTTTGTTCCGGAGCTATGCCAGAATGAAGTAGTTCATTTATTAAAAGAGATTCAGCAGAAATTACCCTTGTATAATACGGATTATGAAAATGTATTCAGCGCAGAACAAAATGCTTTTGTCATAGTGAATGCTGAAAAATATTATAGAGCAATGATTCAAGGGGGCCCTCATAGCTGGAATGTTAGGGACAGACATATGGCAGATACCCTGGAGCGTTTATTAAATTATCATGGAGAGAAATCGAAAGTAATTGTGTGGGAACATAATACGCATATCGGCGATGCAAGAGCCACCGATATGCAAGATGAGGGCATGTATAATATTGGTGAATTGGCCAGGCTTCATCATCATGAGAAAGGTGTAGTGCTGGTGGGTTTTGGTTCTTATGAAGGAACTGTGATGGCCGGCCATAGCTGGGGAGCTGAAATGCAATACATGAAAATGCCGCCTGCAAGGAAAGGAAGCTGGGAATATTTATTAAGGGAAGCCGGGGCTAAAAATAAATTATTGATTATGGACGATTTCATGAAGGATGTATTCATGGAAAATCATATAGGCCATCGGGCAATCGGTGTGGTCTATAATCCGAAATATGAACAATACGGAAATTATGTGCCGACTATTTTGCCCATGCGGTATGATGCGTTTATTTATCTTGATGAGACACATGGTTTGCATCCGTTGCATATAAAACCCGACGGGCACCAGGTTCCGGAAACGTATCCGTTTGGAGTATAAAAAAACAGTTTTTCTAAAAAAATATTATGGCTAAGAAAAAGAAAGAAGTACCGCCTGAAATTCTGCCACCGGTTAAAAACCCGGAAACCTGGCCTGATGGGGAACCTGAGCTACCAGAAAAACCGGAAGAGGAACCGGATAAAATTCCAGAAGAGGATCCATTTGAAACTCCTCCTACTGAAGTTCCGCCTCCTGGTGAGGGACCTTAAGTTTTATTTAATTAAAATAATATTAAGTTCATGAAACACGAAATAAGGGAAGTGGATTATAAACTTCTTAAAATAAGCAGCGCTGTATTTAAAGCAGATGGCATGATCCCTCCTCAATTTACCTGTGATGGAGAAAATGTAAATCCTCCATTGGATATTAAAGATATTCCTGAGGAAGCTAAATGCCTTGCTTTAATTGTGGATGATCCGGATGCACCCGGAGGAACCTGGGCCCATTGGATAGTGTGGAATATTCCGGTTACACATCATATAAAAGAAAATCACATTCAGGGCATAGAAGGAAGGAATGATTTTCATAAAAACAAGTATGGCGGCCCCTGCCCGCCTTCCGGTATTCATAGATATTTTTTTAAAGTATATGCACTTGACGCTTTATTAGACCTGCCTTTAGATTCTAACAAAGCCAAGCTTGAAAGAGCTATGAGTGAGCATATCATTGGCTTTGGTGAACTTATTGGATTGTATAAAAAGAATAAATAAAATGAAAACAGCTTTATTTGTCCTGATTAGTTTTATTGCCCTGACAGCATTAATATCCGGTCTGATAATGATAACAAACCCAGATGGCGCTGTGCTGAATTTATCTGTAAGTCTGTTAGATGGAACAGCATTTAAGAATTTTAAAATCCCTGGAATTTTGTTAACAGCATTAGTTGGCGGCACCAATCTTCTGGCTGTTTTTTTCCTTTTACTGCGAAACAGAAACCGGTACAATTGGTCCATGGCCGGGGGAATTATCATCATAGGCTGGATAATAGCTCAAATGGTTTTGCTGGGCACCGTTTATTGGATTCATTTCTTATATCTTGGTATTGGTGTTCTAATTGTTCTTATTTCCTATCAATTAAAAGGAAAATGGGCCGCTTAAAACGTATTCATTTCCCAGAAGATCATTTAATAAATAAACTCTTTTATTATTTATCAGTTTTGTGTGTGACCTAAGTCATTCATCTTTCCCTTGACACAGAATAGATTTGCAGGGCAAAGCCAATATTGATAGTTCTTAAATTTTACACATGGAAACAAGAAGACAAATATGGAAGTTGGTCAAACTATTTACAAAATTTGAAAACCACTTTTTACTTTTTATTGCCGTGAATTTAATTTTGTGGATCATTGCTTTGATTAGCGGAGTGAAAGATCTTAATTCCTGGCCTATGTATATCACTCTGAGTTGGCTGGCAGTTCTTGTCATTCACTGCCTGGTTACTTATTTTAAATTTCAAAAAAACCAGGAAAAAATATGAGGATGAATAATTTTGAAAAACATATAAATGGAGAAAAACCGGTGGTGGTTGACTTTTTTGCTGAATGGTGCGGCCCATGTAAGATGATGGGTCCTGTGCTTCATGACGTAAAAGAGAAAATTGGTGATAGGGCCACCATTTTGAAATTAGACATTGATAAAGCATCATTTTATGCTGACTTATATGGCGTGAGGGCTGTTCCTACATTAATCATTTTTAAAAAGGGAGAAATTATCTGGCGCAAAAGTGGAGTGACCCCCGCGCTTGAAATTCTTCAGCATTTAAATATGCATTTATCTTAACCGGAGGTTTCACCAATGAAAGTTGATCAACAAAGCCAGGAGAGTGATCTTATGCCGCCTGGTTTTTTTATTAAGTTTTAGTTCAATGTCAGAATCTTTTGATATATGGAAAGTGCTGGCCGGAGTGGCAATATTTCTTTTAGGGATCCGGTTTCTTGAAGAGTCTTTGCAACAACTTATTGGCAGACGATTTAAACTTTTTTTAAAAAAGCAGACTTCCAGAAAAATAAAGGCTGTTGGTGGCGGGGCAATAGTCACGGCTGTATTGCAAAGTAGTTCTGTGGTTAGTCTTATGGTTCTTGCATTTGTGGGCGCCGGAGTTATTACAATGCAAAATGCACTGGCAGTTATTTTAGGAGCCAATCTCGGTACTACTTTTACTGGTTGGCTTGTTGCATTGGTGGGATTTAAAGTGAACATTGAAAGTATTGCGTTGCCGTTGACGGGGGTAGCAGGACTAGCCATGGCAATAGTCAATAAGAACAGCAGGTTTTTTAATTGGAGCAGATTTTTGCTGGGGTTCAGTTTTCTTTTTGTTGGCCTGGGTTATATAAAAGACGGCATGCTGGACCTTGTTACCAATTTCGATTTACAGCAATATGAGCATTCACCGGTTATTGTTTTTTTTATTGTTGGTTTCATCATTACAGCAATTATTCAAAGCAGTTCGGCAACAGTAGCTATCGCATTAAGTGCTCTTCATGCAGGAGCCATCAGCTTGTTTGATGCAACTGCAATAATTCTGGGTTCAGAAATTGGTGCTACTATCAAACTTTTTATTGCCAGCATAAAAGGAATAGCCGCCAAGCGAAGGGTTGCTTTGGGTAATTTTATTTTTAATATTCTTACCGTATTTTCAGTATTTATTTTTCTTAAACCCGTTAATATTTTTGTTTCTGATATTATCGGCATAAAAGATAACCTGATTGCCCTTGTATTTTTTCAAACATTGGTTAACGTAATTGGTATCATCCTCTTCTACCCTTTATTGAATTTGTTTGGACGATTTCTTGAAAGCAGATTCAGCTCTGCTGATGAAGAAGCCATGTATATTCATAAAGTTTCCTTTCAAGAACCCTCAATGGCACTTTTTGCTCTGGAAAGGGAAAACAGGCATTTTCTTTTTGCGGTTATTGACTTTTTTATGGAGTGCTTTGAATTAGAAAACAAATGGAGAAGCGGGATGAACCTGAATGAAAAATTTCTGGAACATACGATCTATGGGAAATATGAATACCTGAAATACCTGCATGGGGAAGTACATAGTTTTTCTATCAGGCTTCAGAAATCATTATCACATAAGGAAGATTTTGAAAAGCTGGACCGTTATATTTCTTCTGTTCGTAATTGTATGTATGCGGCTAAAAGTGTGAAAGACGCACTGCCGGATCTTGAGCAACTTAAAAATTCATCAAATGATATAAAATTTGATTTTTATAACCAGGCAAAAAAATCAGTTGAGAAATTTTGCATATCGATTCATCAATTGTTAACCGAAAACCCGGCTATGCATTTTGATACATTTGCTTCAGCATATCATGCCGTAACCGAAGGGTATACCATTACATTGAAACAATTTTATAAAGAAACTACTTCCGGAAAAGTCAATGAGAAAGAAATAACCACTCTTTTGAATTTTAACCGTACAATATTTACGGCTTTTAAATCCATGATATTTGGGATAAAAGATTACCTGTTGGACAAAGAACATTCAAAATACTTTGATGAATTACCAGGCTTTATCCGGTGATATAATCTCCTTTTGTATACAATTAAGGATATATAGATGATTTCTCTCCTGTTGAATGCTAACCTCCGTCATATTTCCGGAATCAGGATTTTAAGAAATTTGGATCAACACAATTTTTTTTATGAAAAAAAAATATTTACCTGATAAAAAAGCCGGTATCTGGCTGGATCAGGAAAAAGCATATATAATCAGAATAGAAGGAGAGGGTGAGCCTGTATTGCAAAAATTAAAATCTGATGTCGAAATCAGAGTTCGTTTTCCGGGAGAGGGAAAAGTTTTTGCAAGATTCGGCAATGCTTTTTTAGACGACCAGGAAAAGAAACAAAAAAGACAAAGGCAACAACGTCATGAGTTTTTTAAGGAAATTGCTGATTTGATATATGATGCAGATTACATCTATCTTTTCGGACCAAGTATAGCTAAAGAAGGGCTGAATAATTTCATAGAAGAAGATCATATGATAAAAGGTAAAGTGGTGGCAATAGAAAATGCTGACAGATTAACACAAAATCAAATGAAAGTGAAAGTAGAATCTTTCTTTAAAGATGAAGTATTCAGAAATTTTAAAAAGAGGATACGAAAAGAGAAAGCTTTACATTAAAACTTAAATGATGCCTTCTACCAATAAAGAGTTGGCAAAGATTTTTAAGTCCATGTCCAATATTTATCAATATATGGGCGGGGAGGAAAGATTTCGTGCCCTTGCTTATCAGAAAGTAGCAAGAGTTTTAAACAATTTGCCCGAAGATGTTTCAGTGTATATCCAAAATGACACAGTGGAAGATATACCGGGAGTGGGAGAGGGTATTGCTGATAAGATCAGAGAATTTATAAAGTCAGGAAAAATAAAAAAGTATGAAGAACTGAAAAAAACTGTACCGGTTGATCTGTTAGAGATGATGGAGATTACCGGTTTTGGGCCTCAGTCATTAAAAAGAATTCATGAAGAGCTGAAGATAAAAACAAAGGAACAACTGATTGATGCCTTGCAAAAAGGAACCATCAGCAAGGTAAAAGGTTTTGGAAAAAAGAAAGTTGAAAACATGCTTCATGGCCTGAAGCTTCACAAAACCATTGAAGAAAGAATATTGTTATGGCAGGCATTGGAGATCGGCGATAAAATTTTAAAAGAATTTAAATCTATCAAAGAAGTTCATCAAACAGAATTAGCCGGTAGCATACGAAGGGGAAAAGAAACGATTGGCGACATTGATGTTTTGGTTTCTGCCTTTGAAAAAGACAGAAAAAAAATTGTTTCAACATTTATTTCCTTTCCGTTTGTAAAGGAAGTATTGGCAAAAGGAGACACAAAGGCAAGTGTGATCATTAAAGATGATAACCGTCAGGTAGATCTCAGAATTGTTGAAGAAGATGAATGGGGAGCAGCTATGATTTACTTTACAGGTTCTAAGGAGCACAATATCCGCCTGCGTACTATTGCAAAAGAAAGAGGGTTTAGAATCAGCGAATATGGTTTGTTTGATGTAAAAACAAATAAACTCATTGCTGGTAAAACAGAAAAGGATATCTATGAATTTCTGGGCTTTCAATGGATGCCACCTGAAATGAGGGAGGACAAAGGAGAGCTGGGTCTTGCCGCCAAAAGGAAAATTCCGGAGCTGGTTTGTCTCGAAGATATGAAAGGCGATATGCAGATGCACAGCACCTGGAGTGATGGTGAGATGGATATTGAAGAACTGGCAAAATTTGTATTAAAGAATTACCCGTATGAATATATTGTTCTTACCGATCATTCACAGGCAGTAAAAGTAGCCGGAGGTATGAATGAGAAAGAATTCAGCAAACAAATTAAAGCTATCAGGCAGGTGAATAAAAAACTAGGGAAAGAATTTTTAAAAGCAGGAGCAGAAGTAGATATAAAAGCTGACGGTACACTTGACCTGAAAGATGAATTACTGAAAGAACTGGATTGGGTATGTGCTTCTATTCATTATGGGTTAAAAAATGATAATACAGAAAGAATAATTGCTGCCTGTCAAAATCCCTATGTGAATTGCATTGGCCATCCTTCAGGCAGATTAATTGGTAAAAGGGATGCTTATCCGGTTAACTGGAAAAAAATTTTCCAGGTGGCAAAGCAAACCCATACAGCATTTGAAATCAATTGTCAGCCAGATCGTATGGATTTAAATGATGAATTGACTAAACAGGCAAAAGAATCAGTAGTAAAGTTGGTAATCAGTACGGACAGTCATCAAAAAATGAATTTTTCTTTTATAAGACTCGGAATTACTATTGCCAGAAGAGCATGGTGCCAAAAAAAAGATATTCTTAATACTTACAATTGGAAAAATATAGAAGCTTTTGTAAAGTTGAAACGAAAAACAGTTAAGTAAAAAATATATTACATAAAATAAGTTGTTTTACATTTCCATCCCTTTCTTACCAGCCTTCTTTTTACCAGTTTGATTTAATGCAGCTTTAAGCCCCCCGGCTAATTGTTCTGCATTACCCCCCTCCCCCAATAATGTAAAAAGAAAATTCCTGGCTGTTCATGCACCATGTGATTATGTACCGCTACTACTTCAATTCCATTTTCAGCGAGTGCTTTGAATACATCTGCTACTTCATTTTCCAGCATGGTAAAATCACCGGCTACAGCCGCATGATCTGCCGTGCCCTGGAAAGCAGCCCAGATATTAAATCCAAAAAATGTTGATACTGTTACTTCATGTTCTTTCAGCACCAGGAATATAAAACAGTCAAATGATATAAATGAAAAAACCGAAGATCACTCTCCGGTTTACTATTTGTGCCCGAGACTGGAATCGAACCAGCACATTCTTGCGAACGGCAGATTTTGAGTCTGCTGCGTCTACCAATTCCGCCACCCGGGCAATT